>JBGUGM010000287.1:0-8632 GCA_045111535.1 Bacteroidaceae bacterium | reverse complement strand
GGGAAGTTCCTGTTCAACCTGTCCAGCAACGTTACTTGTCCACTGCCTGTCACCACCATCGGCACCACCCCACTCGCCTTCACCTTGCAGAGCAGTTCATACGCCCCTGGCATCCTTTCAGCCTTCGGGCATTGGTTGAACAGTTCACTCTTGTATTTATATATATGTTCTATCTCCTCCTCCGTTGCCTCATGTCCACGCTGACGGACAGACACGATATTGATGGTGCCAGCACCCGTGCGACCCTCATGCATATACGCCTCCCATTCAGGCAAGTCCAATCCGAAATGCGCCATGGTCTCATGCCAGCACTTCGCATGATTCTTCATCGAGTCGAACAGCACCCCGTCCATGTCAAACATCGCAGCCTTCAACGCCATCCGCTCAAAACCCTTCTCATCCAAATACCGCTTGACTGCTGCCTCTATTTCCTTTCTCTCCATCTTTTTACCTTAACTGTCAACTGTCAATTCTCAACTGTCAACTCACTTTCGATTTTCTTCACTTCTTCCTTCGTAAATCCCTTCGTCATCTCCTGCCAGTCCTTCGTCTGCAAGAGAATCTCCTTACGCACCTCCTCCTTGGCGACACGCAGCATCTCCTCATGGTCAAACGCCAACTTCTCAGGCATTTCATTCAGAGGGAACCACTTCGCCTGTCTGGCATCATCCATACCCTTCACCTCGCTCAGTCGCACCAGCGAATAATAGGCAATGGTCAACACACGCTCACGGGGATCTCTGTCAGGAGCCGAGAACGCATGGAACTGCTTCACGAATCCAGTTGCCAGTCCTGTTTCCTCCATCAACTCCCGTCGTGCACCCTCCTCTGCCGACTCCTCCATCTCCAAGAAGCCACCAGGAAAAGCCCAACACCCCTTGTAGGGTTCACCACCACGCTCAATGAGTAACACATGCACCGTGTTCCCATCAAATCCAAAAATCACGTTATCCGTCGTCACACTCGGATGCGGATACTTGTAATGATACTGCAGTTCTTCCATATTTTGAGTCTTTATGCTATCCACCTCATGCAGGGGTGCTCCCATCGAGCATCCCACCAGTTGCATCATGCAACTCAACACATAACTGAAAATGAATAGCAACATAATTGCTTTCTATATGCCTTATGATTTCTCTTATGGGTTATTGATGACCCACAATCCGTTCTTGTCGCTGCCTGTTCGGGCAATGATGCCAAGGTCGCGGAATTTCTTCAGTTGCTTCTCGATGCCACGCTTGCTCAATCCAATTTGGTCGGCTATATCTCCAGCAGACAAAGAGGGGTTGGAAGCCAAGAGCAGCAAGACTTTCTTCTCGTTTGCACCGAACTTTGCACCGAACTTTACACCGAACTCTTCGCCAAACTTTGCACCGAACTCATCATCTGTAGCGGGCAAAGGTTCTCCCTGATGGGCTTTCAGCGTCTGGTAGATTTCTCCCAGCATGAAGTCGATGAAGGGACCTGACTGCCCTGCGTTGGTGCTGGCGTTGATGGCATCGTAGTATTTCTGCTGGTTAGCATACACCATGTTCTCTACTGGCAAGTGTTCAAAGAGCGGATGCAACTTGCCCAAGATGAGCGACTGCCACAAGCGACCTGTGCGTCCATTGCCATCAATAAAGGGATGGATAAATTCAAACTCATAGTGGAAAACACACGAACGGATGAGCAGATGATCCTTGGAACGTTTCAGCCAACTGAAAAGGTCACTCATCAGTTGTGGCACCCTGTCGGCTGGAGGTGCCAGATGCACCAAACCTCTGTTGCCAAACACGCCCACACCACCACGTCGATAACACCCTGCCTCGTCCACCAACGCCTGCATCATCACGCCATGTGCTTTCAATAGGTCTTTTTCTTTGAAGGCATCAAGCGTGGGGTACAACTCGTAGGTATTGATGGAGTTCTTCACCTCCTGAATCTGACGAATGGGAGCCACCACCGCCTTACCCTCCAAGACATCACGCACCTCGTCCTCTGAGAGTGTATTGCCCTCAATGGCAAGCGATGAATGAATGGTCTTGATACGGTTTGCCTTGCGCAGACGCAACCCGTCTTCTTGCTCCAAACGGATGGCATAACGCTCTATCTGTGCGGAAATCTCAGCAATCAGATTGATGGCTTCTGTACTGACTGTAAATGGTGGTGTATACATGTTTCTTTCGTTTATGCAAAGTTACGCTTTTTCCCTTGCATCTCCAAACATTCCCAAAACTTTTTTCAAGGAAAGAGGTTAAGAAAGAAGATAATTATACCATTTGACCGTTTGACTGGGGAGGTAGGAAGAAGGAACAAAAAATGGAAGTCACGTCGTGACCTCCATCAATCATCTTTCAATAGAGAAATCCAAGCATCCAAAGTAGTAGTTTGGCTCCATCAGGGATGTCCCAGTCGTCAGCAAAAATACAGGAATCTTCAAGTCCCGCTATCTGCGAAAAGTCTTTGCTGCGCCCACCAATTTCAAAGGTGTATTTGCCATCCACCTTGAAATCTCCCTGTGTCTTGCCATATTCCACGTTGTGAGACTCGGAGAGACAGCATATCGCAAATGTCTCACGGAGTGTGCCTATTTCCACATGCGAAGGAACCAGAGCATGCAGGATGTTGGGATTCTCCAAATATACTTTGTCTGGTTTTGTCAGTTTGCCAATCTTTTTCTTGTCGGAATAAAGTAGATTGAGCACCTTGGCATCCCCTAAGTATTTCAGGTATTCCACCACTGTATCGCGGTTGCTGCAAAAATAATAAAAGTGTTGCACGTGCGCAACATTTTATAAAAAAAATGCTGTTTTTGTGCAACATTTATTCTTCATCTCCTGAGTTTTTCATAAAAAAATCCCCCACTGACTTCACAGTCAATGGGGAAAATGTAAAAAGATTTTTGTTTTAGTATTGGGCAAATGTGTTCCCAATTACAAACCTATTATCCATATTTCGTGGCAAAGTTATGCGTTTCTCCTTGTATCTCCAAACTTTTCACCAACTTTTTTACTCGAGAGGTTAAAAATGAGGGGCACGAATCGCAAAAAAGAGGGGACGTGAATCATGAAAAAACAGGAAACGAAGTGAAGGTGTCATCAGGAGTATGAAACAAAACATTTTCTCAACTTGCTGAAATAAAGCAAAATAAACCCTTGAAAAAATTGTATGGTGTTAAATTGTTAAATCGTTAATTTTGCTTCGATTTGGGGGATGATTAATAGGGGGAGTACTGTAATAAATAATATTTATATATTTATTATATTATTATTATATATTTATATATACGCGTGTACCCGTGTACACGAGTTTAACAATTTAACACCCTCGCTGTCCTTGTCAAGAAACAGACACCGCAAATAGCCCTATCGTGCCTTGCCCGTAGCCTCTGCTCTGAGACTTCCACAAAAGCATGCTTGACTCTTTCGTAAAAACGGTAGTCACTCCCTCGTAAAAGCACCAACGCTTGTGGAAGACACCTGTCATTTCGAGCGAAATTGGCAACAGGTTGCCACAAAAATAGTTTTTTGGCAACAGATTTGGAGGCGCATGATATACGTCGTAACTTTGCAGCGTGAAAGGTGATGGTGGCTAAACTTTACAAATCGTTCTTTTACTTACTGACACAAATTTGCATATCTGAAGAAAAAGCAGTAACTTCGCGGCGAAAATAAAAAAAGGGAGAATATGGACAGATTACCGAAAGACCCGTATATGTTGGTGTCGAGCATCAACATGCTGCTGAGGGACGGTGAGTTTGACTCGCTGGAAGAGTTGTGCGCCTATTTTGAGTGTGAGGAAGAGGAGGTGAAGGAGGAACTGAAGGAACACGGATTCGTGTACGACGAAAAACTGAGGCAGTTTAGGGGGTAAAGTTGACAGTTAGGGAAAAAGAAAAGCAGATTGCAAACCGTGCGTGACGATGCAATCTGCTTCATTATCATCTGTATGTTGGGGGAATCGTCTTATTTGAAGAGCAACTGTGCGAATTCATAGAGGCTGCGACGCCAAGTGTGGAATTCGTGTGCTGTGCCTGGTGATTCGTAACCAACGGCGTTCATGCCGAGTTGCTCCCTGATGTTCTTGGCAGCCTCAACACAACCCATGTTCTCCTTGCCACCACCACTCATGAAGAGGAGTTTGGTCTTCTGGGCGAAGCCTTCGGAGTTCTTGACCTGGTCAACACTCCAAGCACCGCTACTGAATGAACCTACATAAGCGAATCTGCCTGGGTTGGCGAGAGTCACCTCACGAGCCTGCATACCACCCATGGAGAGACCTGCGTATGCACGATGCTGTGCGTCGGCAACCACACGGTAATTCTTCTCAATCATTGGCATGATGTCGTTGAAGAGCACTTGCTTGAAGTCTTCAGCAAAGCCACCACCGAAGCCACCAAAACCACCTTGTGGACGCTGACCCTGTGGACGCTGGCCACCCTGAGGAGCACCCTGAGGAGCACCAGCACCCTGTGGACGTGGACCGCCGAAGCCACCGAAACCACCCTGTGCACCTGGCTTGCGAGCGTTCAGACCATTGTCCATCACAACGATGAATGGAACAGCCTTCTTTTCTGCGATGAGGTTGTCCATGATAGAGGCTACATGACCCTGATATGGCCAACTGTACTCGTTCTCACCCATACCGTGCTGCAGATACAGAACTGGGAACTTCTTGGTAGGATTGGTGAAGTACTCGTTGGGCAGATAAACGAAGCAACGACGCATCTGCTCTGTGTAGGTGGAATAGTAGTAAACCTCACCCATGGTGCCCTGTGGCACATTCTTCACCTGCCAGAAGTCCTGGTCGTCAGATGGAACCTCGATACCACTACCCCAACGGCTTGCACCATAGTAGTAGAGGCTGGTTGGATCTGGAACGCTGGCACCGTCGATGTTCAACTGATAGTAGTGGAAACCAGGGTCCTGAGGAGCAGAAGTACCTGTCCACACACCGTTCTCGTCCTTGCTCATAGTGTAGATCTTACCTGCGATGTCAAGACCCACCTTTGTAGCGTTAGGTGCCGAAATCTGGGCACGTACCTGACGAGCAGAGTTCACCATAGGATACTGCTTGTTGTCCTGATTACTGAGTGCGGGCTTGAAGTCCTCTGCGATGGCTGCCTCAGAGTCAACCCAAGGGTTGCCACCTCCGCCACCAAAACCACCAAACTGTGCTGACGCTGTCAGGCTGACGAGCGTCATCAATGAAAGAAGAATTTTTTTCATTTGATAAGTAGAAAATTAATAATAAATAATGTAAAAGTGATCACGTCATTATGACACCCTGCGGCACAAAAGGTTTAAAAAGAATCAAGTTGCCTTACAAATATGATAAGACAACTTGAATTCTAAAGATTTATGCCTGCTGATGGTTTAGCGACCAAAACCGAAGCCGAAGCCCTGTCCCTGAGGTGCTTTCTCTGGATCGCCGAAGAAGGAAGCCTCAGCATCCTTGTCGTTGAGTTTGAACACCATGAACTTAGGATTCTGCTCGGTGCAAGGAGCCCATGCACCACCCTTTGGTCCGTTAGGATCGCTGTACTTGGCGAAGTTGGTCCATGCTGTGAGCATCTTCTCGGAGAGATCCCAGTCACCCTTGGTCCAAGGACGCCAGCAGTGCTTGAGAGACTTGAACACGAACCAGAGGTCGGATGAGTGGAATGCACCCTTCAAGCGCTGAGTCACTTCTGGGTGTGAGCCATCGTCTGGCAATGGACGTGCGAACTCGTAAGCCCAAGCCTTGCCACCCTTCTGCGCACGTACTTTGCAGAACTCAGCAATGTTTGGAGCCATGTCACCCATATCGTTGAGGGTGTAACCAATCATGTAAGGAACATCTGCGAGTGTGCCTTCACGAGTGGCATCGTCGAAACTCTTCACGCTGACATAGCCGTCAATCATTGGCATGTAGCCCATGCCCATACGCATCATGCCACCCATGCCACCAGCACCTTGTTGATTGGCGCTGTTCACCTGTGAGTAGATGGTTGGGAGCGCGAAGACAGTCTCTGTGGATGCCTGACGCATCTTCTGGAGGTCAGTCATACCTGCCCAATCGAACATCTTCTTGGCATTAGCAGCTGCATCCTCAATCGTGCCACCGCTGTAACGGCCACCCATCATGCCACCACCATTAGGATTAGGAATGCTGAGACCTTGAGCACTCATGATGACTGCCTTGTGGAACAAACCACGAGCCAATGGAGATTCGCAGAGGGTACGTACACTACCACCACCTGCACTCTGTCCGAAGATGGTCACGTTGTTGGGGTCACCACCAAACTGTGCAATGTTCTTCTTAATCCACTTCAGGGCTTCAATCTGGTCGAGAATACCGTAGTTGCCTGACACCTTGTTAGGACTCTCTTCAGCCAATGCTGGGTGACAGAGGAATCCGAAGATGCCCAGACGATAGTTGATGGTCACGAGCACAACGTCCTTGGCGCCCCACTCCTGTCCGTCAAACTCTGGCTCAGAACCGAAACCTTCGCGGTAGCCACCACCATGAATCCAGAGGGCAACAGGCAGTTTCTTGCTGGCATTGCCAGGAGCCTTTGTCCACACGTTCAGGTACAGGCAGTCCTCGGAGAAGGCAGCCTCCTTACCATAACCCCACTCGGTGTAGTAGCCACCGGTGTACTGAATAGCCTGATAACTTGGACGACCAAAGGTGTCGCAAATCTTCACGCCCTTCCAAGGCTGAACGGGCTGTGGCGCCTTCCAACGGTTCTCACGGATTGGAGGAGCAGCATAAGGAATTCCGCGATAAACGAACACCTCAGGATGATCGTCAGCCTTCACACCCTGCACCTGACCACCTTCGATGGTCAACACTGGATTGTTCTGTGCATTGCCAGCAGCGCAAGCAAGCAACATTGACAAGCCTAAAAGAAGTTTTTTCATGTTGAATAATTGTTTAGGTTGTAAAAATAAGAATAGATATATTTATATACAGATAGTAACATCCAAGGGGCAAAGATAGGAAGAATATCTCAAACAAACATCATTTTCGGCATAAATAAATGAAAATATTTGCTCAGGACGCGTTTTTTTGCGATATTCGCAACGAAAATGACAATACAACTATTTTTACTAACAAAGAATAAGCACGATTATGAAAAAGTTTGCAACAGTGTGTCTGGCAATTGCCTGCATGACAAGTGCCACCGCAGCCAACCCCGTCATCAAGAATCTGGGGGAAGAGAAGTACAGCATTGAAGTGGGTGACATCTCCATGACCATCAACGGTGCCGGAGGTGGCAAAATCCTTTCCTATAAATATAAGGATGCGGAGGTCATCTCGCAATCCACTTTCCCGGAGAGTTTCGGCAGCACGTTCTGGACCAGTCCGCAGAAGGAATGGAACTGGCCACCTGTGCAGGAGTTTGACAAGCAGCCCTACACCGTGGAGGAGAAAGGCTCATCGCTTGTGATGACCAGTAATGTGTCGGCACGACTGAAATACCGCATCCGCAAGGAGTTCAGCGTGGATGCCAAGAAGAATGCCATCGTGGTCACCTACTCCATCATCAACGAGTCGGGCGAGACACGCAAGGTGGCTCCCTGGGAAATCACCCGCGTACCGAATAGCGGCATGATTTTCTTCGATGCCCCCACCGACCAGATCACCCCTGCTGACTTGATGCCATTCAAATCGGAACTGGGCATCTCCTGGTATCAGACTGACGAAGCCAACCAGAACCGTAAAATCAATGCGGACGGTAAGGGCTGGCTGGCATACATCAACAATGGTCTGCTGATGGTGAAGAAATTCCAAGACCTCAACGCCTCACAGCCTGCTCCTGACGAAGCAGAGATTCAGGTGTATGTCAACCGAGGCAAGAGTTACATCGAATTGGAGAGCCAAGGCGCCTACACCGAACTGAAAGCAGGCGAATCACTCAGTTGGACTGTCGAGTGGTTTTTGACCCCCTACACCGCCCCTGCCATTCCTTCCAAGGCATTGCTGAAGAAAGTGAAGAAATTGGTCAAATAACACCCCATTTTCCCATCTTGCCGAAAAGCGACAGAAAAAGGCATTGCTGATAATCAGCAGTTTACGAAAACGGGAGAAAAAATTTTGGAAAAAAATCTCTCAAATATTTGGCAGTTCGCCAAAAAGTCCCTACCTTTGCACTCGCTTTCAAGAAGAAACGCAGGAAACCCCATAACAAAGTCGAGTGAGACAGCGTTATTTCCAAGCGAATTCTTGGTACGGCAAGAGGGCGCTTAGCTCAGTTGGTTCAGAGCGTCTGCCTTACAAGCAGAGGGTCGGCGGTTCGAATCCGTCAGCGCCCACGCCCAAAGACATCTTTGAAATAAGAAAAGACCGGCTCGCTAGCTCAACTGAATAGAGCATTTGACTACGGATCAAAAGGTTACAGGTTTGAATCCTGTGCGAGTCACACGATAGGCGAAAGCCAATCCTTATTAATTAAGGAACATATTGGGTAGGTAGGTAAGTGGTTAAAACGGGCAGACTGTAAATCTGTTGCCTTACGGCTTCGGCGGTTCGAATCCGTCCCTGCCCACAAGGGTTAAAAGCCCAAAGAGAATTAGGTCGCGGAAGTAGCTCAGTTGATAGAGCACTAGCCTTCCAAGCTGGGGGTCGCGGGTTTGAGCCCCGTCTTCCGCTCTACAATCGGAAC
>JBGUGM010000286.1:0-17493 GCA_045111535.1 Bacteroidaceae bacterium | reverse complement strand
GTTTTCATGGTCATATCCATATTGTTCCTTAATGGTAGTAAGGAATTGGTACGTAGAGTCCCCCCCCCCCTCCTCATCTTGTTATGTTCATGTTTCGTTCGTTAGATCTCAAATTTTTGAATTATTATTTTGTGGAATGAAGGGAGGTACCGCTTCTCTTTACACGCATAGGCACTCATTCCGCCCTCTTCGGATAAACATAATACAGACACTCGTAAGGCTCACAAGCCTTGCGGGTGTCTCTGTACAAATCCTATGCTGTTTTTACTTCCTTCTTGCAGGTGTGGTGACAACGTTGTATTCGTAGAGGCTTTCGTTATAATCCACTACGAAGAGTTTCTCTACGTTGCCTTTCTTCTGGAGTTCCATGTACTCCACTTTGTACACCATCGGAATCTTGCTGTACTGCTTGCCAGTCTTCTTGTCAAGCATGAAGAGGAACTTCTTCTCGCTGGTGAAGCCATAGGAACAGAAGACGTACTTGTCGTTGAGAATGAAGATATCGTTGCTGACGAGATAATCTGTTTCCCATGCGATGCGCTTGTCCTTGATGCTGTAACTGTACAACTTACTACCCTTTCCATCTATTTGATCCGCATAACTGGGACATGCCATGTTGAAGAGGATGCACTGATTGTCGCTGTCCCAACGCACATCCTGCACCTCGCAGTAGTGGTTTCCTGTCACATAGCCGAGATTCACAGTTTCGACGGGTTGCTTCTCGTGATTGTAGAGCACCACGATGAAGTCGTAGTCGTCAGCACTCGTGGGGAGTCGATAGAAGGCGAGCCATCCCATGTCGATAGGCTCAGCGATAAAGAGTTCATGATCTTCCGCAGCGGACACCTTAGGCAAATCTTGGCATTGCACATCCTCACGCAGACGGTAGATGTAACCGTTGGGTTTGTTCTTGGTAGAAACCATTGACTTGTCCCAATTGGTTCCATATCCCTTGAACGCAACCAATCTCTGTGCCTCCATCGTGGAGCACACAACCAGTGCCAACAGGCAAAGAATCATTTTTCTCATTGTCATTCAGTTTTTAATGGTTATACGAAAAGATGTGGCAAATGTAAGGATTTTTGTTGAGAAAAGACAAACATCTTCCCCTTTTTGCAAGGAAAATGGGCTTTTTATTTGTTTAGTAGCGACAATTTCTGTATCTTTGGCAAAATTTTCGTACAACTAAAAAAACACATCAAACCATGCTTACACAAGAAGACAAAGACTTTCTCGCGAAGAAAGGCATTTCGGAAGAGAAACTGAACGCGCAGTTGAATTGTTTCAAGACAGGCTTTCCATGGCTGAAACTGGCAGGTGCAGCATCGCCTGGCAATGGCATCACGATTCCATCGGAGGCAGAGAAGAAGGACTATCTCGCTGCTTGGGATGCTTATTTGGACGGTACGGGTAAGGTACTGAAGTTCGTGCCTGCATCGGGTGCTGCCAGCCGTATGTTCAAGAATCTGTTCGAGTTTCTCGACAACGGAGAGAAGACAGAGTTCATTCAGAAGTTTGAAGCCAACCTCGACAAGTTTGCTTTCATCGATGATTTGAAGGCTGCCATCAGCAAGAATGGTGGTGACAGCAGCGTGAAGACTGCCATTGCCACGTTGTTGGGTGAAGAGGGACTTTCATACGGCAAACTGCCTAAGGGATTGCTGAAGTTCCACAAGTATGAAGATGGGGCCCGCACTCCTGTGGAGGAGCATCTGGTGGAAGGTGCCCTCTATGCAGGTGGCAAGAACGGCAACGTGAGTGTTCACTTCACGGTAAGCCCTGAGCACCGTCCTCTGTTTGAGGCATTGGTGGCAAAGGTGACTCCGAAGTATGAACAGAAATTTGGCGTGAAGTATTCGGTGAGTTTCTCTGAGCAGAAAGCAAGCACGGACACGGTGGCTGCCAACCCTGACAACACTCCATTCAGAGGTAAGGATGGCAAGATTCTCTTCCGTCCAGGTGGTCATGGTGCTTTGATTGAGAATCTGAATGACCTCGATGCTGATGTCATCTTCATCAAGAACATCGACAATGTGGTGCCCGACCGCTTGAAGGCTGAGACAGTGGAATACAAGAAACTCATTGCTGGTGTGTTGGTGAGCAAGCAAAAGAAGGCATTTGAATATCTCGAACTGCTGGACAGCGGTAAATACACCCATGCACAATTGGAGGAAATCATCCGCTTCCTGCGTGATGAACTCTCTTGCCGCAACCCTGAACTGAAGGATTTGGAAGATGCAGAACTCGCCATCTATCTGAAGAAGAAGTTGGATCGTCCTATGCGCGTGTGCGGTATGGTAAAGAATGTGGGCGAGCCAGGTGGTGGTCCTTTCTTGGCATACAATCAGGATGGCACCATCAGTTTGCAAATTCTTGAAAGCAGCCAGATTGACACCAATAACGCTGAATACCTGAAGATGTTCCAGAACGGTACGCACTTCAATCCTGTTGACCTCGTATGTGCGGTGAAGGATTACAAAGGTCAGAAGTTTGACCTCACGAAGTATGTTGACCCACAGACTGGCTTCATCTCCAGCAAGAGCAAAGACGGCAAGGAACTCAAGGCACTTGAATTGCCAGGTCTTTGGAACGGTGCGATGAGTGACTGGAACACTATCTTCGTGGAGGTGTCACTCGGCACATTCAATCCTGTGAAGACGGTGAATGACCTGCTGAGAGAACAACATCAATGAGTCTTTTTAAACACGAATTGAACGAATTAAACGAATTTGAATGGAAATCATTCAGAAGTATTTCCCTCATTTGACAGAGCATCAGGTTGAGCAATTTGCTCAACTTGAGGCTCTTTATAATGACTGGAACGCCAAAATCAATGTGATTTCTCGCAAAGACATCCAAAACCTCTACGAGCATCATGTGCTGCATTCGTTGGGCATCGCCAAGGTGGTGAACTTCAAGGACGACACCACGGTGATGGACCTTGGTACAGGTGGCGGACTCCCTGGCATTCCGTTGGCAATTATCTTTCCGAATGTGCAGTTCCACTTGGTGGACAGCATTGGGAAGAAAGTTAAAGTAGCACAAGAGGTGGCGAATGCTATCGGACTGAAAAACGTGAAGTTCAGTCACGCTAGAGCAGAAGAAATCAAGGAGCAATATGACTTTGTGGTGACTCGTGCTGTGATGCCAATGGTGGATTTGATGAAGGTGGCACGAAAGAACATCAAGAAGGAACAACACAACGCAGTACCTAACGGCATCATCGCCCTGAAAGGTGGAGAACTGGCTGGTGAGATTGCCTCGATGAAAAACATCTCTACCGTATGGGAACTGAGCGACTTTTTCGAGGAGGAATATTTCAAGACCAAAAAGGTGGTGCATGTCACCGTCGTCAATAAGAAATGAGTGTAACAATCAAGACATTTGAAGTCAACCCATTGTGCGAGAACTGCTATGTGGTAAGTGATGAAACAAAGGAGGCTGTCATCATCGACTGTGGCTGTTCTGATGAATACGAATGGGAAGAAATCAAAAAATACATCAACACAGAAGGGTTGCAAGTAAAGCACTTGCTGAACACGCATCTGCATTTTGACCACGTGTGGGGCAACACCTTCGTGCATAGAGATTTGGATTTGCGTCCAGAAGCCAACTACGAAGATTTGCACATCTATGAACACATGGATGAACAGATTAAGTCGGTAGTGGGTGTCAGCATTCCTCATCCTCCCCTACCTCCATTGGGCACTTTCCTCTTGGACGGCAGCGAAGTCACTTTCGGCAACACCACGTTGAAAGTGCTCACCACTCCAGGACATTCACGTGGCAGCATCTGCTTCTATTCCGAGAAAGACAAGGTACTTTTCTCTGGCGACACCCTCTTCTGTGGCAGTTGCGGACGCACCGACCTCGAAGGTGGCAGTTATCACGACATATTGACGAGTCTTCAGAGACTTGCCACCCTACCCGACTCCACCAAAGTATTCTGTGGACATGGTCCCGCCACCACGATTGAAAGGGAAA
Source organism: Bacteroidaceae bacterium (assembly GCA_045111535.1). GTDB lineage: Bacteria > Bacteroidota > Bacteroidia > Bacteroidales > Bacteroidaceae > Minthosoma. The sequence continues at coordinate 13,509 of JBGUGM010000286.1, read as the reverse complement.
AACAATACAACCTATATCTGAGAGGGTGATTTTTGGACATTTTTTTAGTTTATCTGCTTGGATATTCGTACCTTTGCAACGATTTTCAACGAACATGAGAAGACTTCTACACATTATTATATATATAAGCGCGCTGCTTTTCGCTGTTCCTGCATCGGCAATGACTGATGGTGGGCAATTTGTGGTGGTGCTCGATGCGGGACATGGCGGAAAAGACCCCGGGGCTATTGGTTCTTCGTCTTCCAACCGTGAGAAGGACATCAACTTGGCCATCACACTTGAAGTGGGAAGACTGTTGAAAGCGAATTGCCCTGATGTGAAGTTGATCTATACGAGAAGTACGGATGTGTTCATTGAATTGGGACGTCGTGCAGAAATCGCCAACAAAGCAAAGGCTGACCTCTTTGTGAGCATCCATACCAATGCGTTACCCAAGACAGCCCGAAAGGCAACTGGTGTGCAGTCCTACACCCTCACCTTGCGTACAGCATCAACGAATCTGGCTGTAGAGAAACGAGAAAACTCGGTGATTGCCCTCGAAGGTGAAGCCGCTAAGAAGTACAACTACAACCCTTCACCAGAAAGCAACATCATGTTCGAGTTGATGCAAGATCACGACATGAAGGAAAGTGTAAACTTTGCCAAGATGGTGCAGAGTGAGATGGTACATACGGCAGGAAGAACAGATATGGGCGTGCTGCAGGCGAACTTGGCTGTATTGCGTCTCACTTATATGCCCAGCGTGTTGTTGGAGGTTGGCTATATCTCCACCCCATCGGAAGAGCAATTCCTGATGTCAACAGCCGGTCGCCAAACAATGGCAAAGAGTATCTATAACGCCATCGCAAAGTATAAGGCACAAAGAACGGGTAAGGAATCAAAACTTGAAAAGCCCTCCACCACGCCTGTGCCAACACCAACAACTACAACAGAAGCACCAACACCAGAAGTCAGCACCACAACTACCACACCTGTTACGACAAATGGCGAAAAGCACACGGTGTATAAGGTGCAAATCTTCTCGCTCAGTTCCAAACTGAAAAGCAATGACAAGCGATTCAAGGGGCTGCAATGCGAGGTGCATGAAAAGGAGGGCAGATACACTTACACCTATGGTTCAGCAACAACAATGGATGAAGCGAAGCAATTGCGCCAATCCATCCTCGATAAATTTCCAGAAGCATTCATCGTGACATTTGAAGAATAGTATGAAAATAAGCAAAGAAATCAAAATCGCATCGGTGGCAATCCTTTCTGCCATCATCGTGTATGTAGGCATCATTTTCCTCAAAGGACTCAAACTCTTTAATGATGAGGTTTCATATTTTGTAGAGATAGCAGACGTGCAGGGCATGCCAACAGCCTCTGACGTTCGTGCCAACGGATTGAAAGTGGGTACCGTGAAGGCGATAAAGTTCAATCAGGAGAAACAGAACCTGACTGTCGAAATCACCATCAATCCCAACTTCCAGATTCCACAGGGTACCAGCGTCTATATGACGAAGGAGATGCTGGGTAGCGCCATGATGAACCTGAAGTTAGGTCCTAACCCCACAGCCATTCTCCAACCAGGCGACACCATTCAGGGTGCTCCTTTGGTGGACTTGATGACGGAGGCTGGCAATATGTTGCCAAAAGTGGAAGCCCTCTTGCCTAAGGTGGACTCTATCCTCACAGCCATGAACACCATGGTGAACGATCCTGCTATTGCTGCTTCACTGCACAATATGGAAGCGGTGTCTGCTGATTTGCGTGTGACCACTACCCGACTCAACGGAATGCTCGGCAATGATGTGCCACAACTTATGGCAAAGACCAATAACATTTGCACCAATCTCGAAACCACAACCAGCAATCTGAACCAGATTGACATGATTGGTATGGCACAGAAAGCAAACTCAACCATGGAGGGTTTACAGGAAATGACCTTCAAGATGAACACTGCCATGAACAGTAAGGACAACTCGCTGGGCATGTTGATGAATGACAACTCCATTGCCTTGCATATTGACTCCACCATGCAGAACTCATCACGCCTGCTGGAGGACTTCCGATTGCATCCAAAACGCTACGTTCATTTCTCTCTTTTCGGTAAAAAAGATAAATAAAAAAGAGCGTGAAAAAAACTTGAAAGAAGGATGTTATTTGAATTTCGTTTAAACAACGTCCTTCTTTTTCAAGCGCCTTTTTGGAGACATTGAAAGACTATCATAAACAAACAATTAGAGGTGTAAAAAAAATATTTAAAGCCATTTGTTTCACATGTGGAACAAACACGTAACAAACTGTCAATCAAAATAAAAGAAAAAAGCAATACAAATCAAGGGCTTCAAGAACTTAAGTTTCGTAAATGGCTGAAATGAAGCACCTTTTACTTTACGATTGAAAACACCGAAAAAAATAAATTTTGTTGTTTGCAAAAAAATAACGAACTTTGCATTCGTAAAAATCAAAACACGAGAATCACCAAAGCTAAAATGGTAGAAACAGAACAAAATCCAAAATCCTTATGGGGTAGATGCCTCGAAATCATTCGAGATAACATCACCCCTGAGCAATTCGCGGCATCATTTGCCTTCGTCGAGTTACATAGTCTCGAGAACGGCAAACTGATTCTCGATGTACCCAGCGAATTCGTCAAGGAGTATTTGGAGCAGAACTTCCTGCAGTTGATGGCTTCTACCTTTAAGCGTGTATTTGGCAACAGCGTCACCTCTTTATATTATAATGTGAAGGTGGTGAAGTCCAAACGAGGCGGTGACGTGAAAGAGAAAGGCGCCATGCCAACAAAGGCAGTCAATGGCCCGGCTCGTACAGATGCACGTAAGACGCCAGATGATGTGACTGCTCCTCAGGTGCAGGATCTCGATTCTCAACTGATTCCCGACTACACATTTGAAAACTATATCGAAGGCGAGAGCAACCGTCTGGCACGTTCTGTGGGTGAATCCATTGCCAACAACCCTGCCAAGACGTTCAACCCCTTCTTCGTCTTTGGTCCTTCTGGATGTGGTAAAACCCACCTCATCAATGCCATCGGTTTGCGCATCAAGGAACTGCACCCAGAATTACGTGTGCTCTACTTGTCCGCTCACCTCTTCATGGTACAGTATAGAGATGCCATCTTACAGAACAAGTTTAATGATTTCATTCGCTTCTATCAAAGCATCGATGTGCTGATTATTGATGATGTGCAGGAACTCGCTGGCGAGAAGAAGGCTGCAACCCAGAACACCTTCTTCCACATCTTCAACCATCTGCATGTCAACGGAAAGCAGATAATCCTTTCTGCTGACCGTCCCCCTATCGCTATGCGAGATTTGGAAGACAGACTCCTCACCCGTTTCAAGTGGGGTATGCAGGCAGAAATCATGAAGCCTACGCAGAACCTGCGTCTCGGCATCTTGGCTGCCAAAGTGGAGAAGGAAGGACTCAATATTCCTGCCAATGTGCTCAAATACATCGCAGAGAACATTGATGACAGCGTGCGTGACCTCGAAGGTATCATCAACTCGCTGATGGTCAATTCTGTTGTCTACAACTGCGACATCAATATGGCACTGGTGAGAAAACTCATGCCACAGTTCGTGGAGAAGCACAGCAAGAAGGAACTCACCATCGAAGAGGTGAAGCAAAAGGTTTGCGACCATTTCCATTTGAAAGTCAGTCAACTCGAATCCACTACACGCTTACAGCGAATTGCTTATGCACGTCAGTTGGCAATGTATCTTGCCAATCAGTTGACAGACAATTCACACATGCAGATTGGTCGTCAAATTGGTAACCGTAACCACTCCACTGTCGTACATGCCATCAAGCAAGTGAATCAGATGATGAACGTGGAAGACCGTGTACGTGAAGATGTGGAAGAGTTGACACTGATGCTCAAAGCATTGCACTAAAAACAGAATCCATACTAACCAATTCCTATAGATAACTTATGTTTAATGGAAGGAAGGGGACTCGTGATGAGTCCCCTCCTTTTTTGTTGTCGTATGTTCCTCGATGTTTGGTTAAAGAAAACCTTGATTCTTCAACGTCTGCAACAATCCTTCCGACATCGCCTCGTTGTCCTTACGTGTATAGCGACAATCGGTGAACACCTGTGCCAAATTCTCCTTCTTGTTTATCTTCACGAAATTCTGATTCTCCTCCAATTGCTCCTTGAAGTAATAGATGATGTCCAACTGGTTGGGCGTATAGTCGTGATACGTCTCTTCGTGGATATATGCCAGATGTGGCAGACGATCGGGTTGTTCTGGACACTCATCAGGCACGCCCACCGTAATCGTTGCAATGGGGAATGTAAGTTTCGGCAATTTCAGTACATCAATGATGCCCTGTGGATTGTAGAGCGTCGTACCCAAATAACAAGTACCATATCCTGCTTCCTCTGCCAAGGTGCAGAATGCTTGTACATATAATAATGTGTCACTTGCTGCATTCATAAACGACAGCAGATTGTCATAGCCCGCATCAGCATTACGCTGTTCACACCATTTCGTGAAGCGATTAAAATCCGCACAGAACGTCAGCACCACTGGTGCACCCTTCACCATTGGCTGTCCAAAGTGCAGAGGTGAAAGTTTCTCTTTCATTTCCTCCGAGCGGGTCACCACCACGCTATACAACTGCATATTACCCATCGTGGCAGCCCTCGATGCCTGAAAAAGCAGGGCGTCAATCTTTTCCACAGGGATGTCTTCCTGCTTATACTTGCGAATGGTACGTCTATTGATAAATGATTCCATAAGAAGGTACAATTTAATGGTTTGTCATTACAATTGTGCAAAGATAAGCATTTCCTACCACATTTATTTTGTCATGTCGTAAAATCGCCGTATTTTTGCCTCTACTTAACAATTTTTGCAATAAAAAGACCTGACATGTCACCAATACAATCTTTATCAGCCACTATCCTAAACACCTTGGCGGAGTTTGGCGAGAAGAAGTTGAAAAAGGCGTTGAAGCCCTGCGACCCTAAGCGTGGAATGAACAAGGAACGTGAAGAATTGATGTCGGTGCTCGACAACGAAATCTACTCCTATCGTCCACAATTTGAAATCACAGAGAAACGTCCTGTCAGCCTCGAATGCGATGTGGTCAAATTCCAAAATAAGAAAGAGAAATGGGTTGCCTTTGTCGGATTGCTCGACGGCTATCCCTACGAAATCTTCACCGGTGTGCTCGATGATGAGGATGGCATCGCATTGCCCAAGACTGTGACTAAAGGACACATCATCAAGCATATTGACGAGGATGGTAACAAACGTTATGATTTCACCTTCGTTAATCGGCGTGGCTACAAGACCACTGTGGAGGGGCTGTCTGAACGATTCAACAAGGAATACTGGAACTACGCCAAACTTATCAGCGGCATTCTCCGTTACAGAATGCCTCTAACCAATGTTATTAAACTGGTTAGTTCTTTGCAACTTGAGAACGAAAACATCAACACATGGGCAAATGGTGTGGCACGTGCTTTGAAGAAGTACACCACGGGGGAAGATGACTTGTCTGATGACCTCACCATCAAAGATGAATGACGCCATGCTGAACAAGATTCTTATCAATGGGCTTCGTCTCTATGCCTATCATGGCGTGATGGAACAAGAACGGAAAGTAGGTGCCTACTTCACCATCAACTGTGAAGTGGAAGCCGAGATGAAGGATGCCATCGAGAATGATTTCGTGGATGGCACCATTTCTTATGCAGACATCTACAACACCATTAAGCGTGAAATGGTTACTCCTTCCTTTCTCGTTGAACATGCTGCTGGACGCATTGCCAAAGCCATCCTTGCAGAATACCCCAAGGCACACGCTGTCCGCATCCGATTGCTGAAAGAGAATCCTCCAATGGGTGCCGATTGTCAGGGGGCAGGTGTGGAAATCACCATGAACAGATCATAATTAAATAATAATAACCAAAAACAATGAGTACAACCACTAACAAAATGACCAACTACCGTTGGGTCATCTGCGCGATGCTCTTCCTCGCCACTACGGTCAACTATATGGATCGTCAGGTGCTTTCACTCACATGGAAAGACTTCATCGCCATCGATTTCCACTGGTCTGATGCCGACTACGGCTTCATCACCGCAGCATTCTCCATCTTCTATGCTTTCATTAGCCTCTTTGCTGGTAAGTTCATCGACTGGATGGGCACGAAAAAGGGTTACATCTGGGCAATCGTCATTTGGTCTATTGGTGCATGCCTCCATGCCGCCTGTGGCATTATCACTATGTCTATTGCCAACATCGAGAATGAAGAAGCCCTCCGTGCCGTCAAGGCTGGCACCGACCTCGCTCTGCTCATCAGCACTGCCAGCGTGTGGCTCTTCTTGGCTTGCCGCATTGTGCTTGCCACTGGTGAGGCTGGAAACTTCCCTGCTGCCATCAAGGTAACCGCAGAATACTTCCCCAAGAAAGACCGCGCCCTCGCAACTTCCATCTTCAATGCTGGTGCCTCTGTAGGTGCGCTGGCGGCTCCCCTCACCATCCCCGTGCTGGCTGAGAGCATGGGTTGGGAAATGGCATTCATCATCATCGGTGGTGTGGGTTTCATCTGGGCATTCCTTTGGGCAGTGCTCTATAACAAGCCCAACGAGAGCAAGCGTGTGAACGAAGCCGAACTCGCCTATATTCAACAAGACAACAATGCCCCCATCGAGACAGAGAAAGTGGCAGCAACACCCACTCGCGAACAGGCAAACGATGCCCTCCAAATCTCTTTCCTCAAGTGTTTCACTTATCGTCAGACATGGGCATTCATCGTGGGCAAACTCCTCACCGATGGCGTGTGGTGGTTCTTCCTTTTCTGGGCACCGGCTTACTTTTCCGAACTTGGCTACAAATCGTCCGACCCTATGGGACAGGCACTCATTTTCGTGCTTTATCTCATCGTCACCGTTGTCTCCATCGGTGGTGGTTACCTGCCTAAGTTCTTTGTGGAGAAGAAGAACATGGAGCCCTATTCAGGCCGCATGCTCGCCATGCTCATCTTCGCTTTCTTCCCCATCTTCGCCATGTTTGCACAGCCACTAGCAGACACCTCCGTGTGGTGGCCTTGCATCATCATCGGTTTGGCGGGTGCCGGTCATCAATCATGGTCGGCTAACCTCTACTCCACTATTGGCGACATGTTCCCCAAGTCAGCCATTGCATCCATCACAGGCATTGGCACCATGTTTGGTGGTCTCTGTTCCTTTGCCATCAACTGGGGTTCAGGCCTTCTCTTCACTCATGCCGAGGAACAAGGTGCAGCCTTCGAGTTCTTCGGAGTGACGGGTAAGCCAGCCGGCTACATGATTGTCTTCTGTTACTGTGCTGTTGCCTACCTCATCGCTTGGGCACTCATGAAGGTGCTCGTGCCGAAATACAAGCCCATCACGAAGTAGAAGCATCGCAATTACCTTGCACCTTTCATCGTAATTACGCTACACCATATATCGTAATTACGTTGCATAGTGCATCAATTAAGCGATGAATTAAACATCAAATTGGCGGCTGATACAGCATCAAAAGCCCCTAAAAATAGTCAAACGAGAAAAATTTATTGTTTTTCGATAAATTTTTCTCGTTTTTATTTGGAAGTTATGAAAAGATGTTTTACCTTTGCACCGAAATTATTTATCGAATAACAATAAAAGAGTCATATTAAACGATAAATTAATCTAAAAATAAACATCATTAATAACTACTAAAAACAAAAGAAGTATGAAAAAGAGATTTAACCTGTATTGCGGACTGCTGATAGCAGCAATCGTATTTGGAATCGGTCTAACAATGATTCAAACTGGGTATTACATGTACTCTGGTGGTAAGGCTGGATGGGAACTGGCGAAGAATGACCACGCGAATGGTGTGCAACGCGACCCGACGTGGGCATTGAAGATGGTGAACGAGATGGCACCAGTGGAAATGATGCGGAAGAACCCTCTTGAAATACCTGACAGCATCGTGAACGAAAAGACGGGTGAGAAGATGCCTCTCATGACAGTTGTGGGTGTTGTGTGGTCAAAGGATGCTGGAAACAGAATGCAGATTCTTCAGGGCATCGGTTATCTCAGTTGGGTTTTCCTCGTCATCTTTTGGATTGCGTTTATCAAACTCATCATTGCGGTGAACAAGGGTCGCATCTTCGAAAAGAGCATGGAGACGCAACTGGCTTGGGGCGGATGGTCAGTTTTCGGCATGTATGTGCTGGGATGGGCCACTCAACTGACGAACTACATCTTGAATGTGCAGACATTTGAGTTTGCCGACTACAACCAGATGATTATGCAGTACCCTGACACCGCCCTGCTCTACTCTGCCTTCGGTATGCTGTTGATGGGACAAATTTTCAAGATTGGTCGTCAGATGAAAGAAGAGCAGGAATTGACCATTTAATTGATAGTTGATAATTGACAATTGATAATTTATTGCTTATGATTATCGTTAATTTAGACGTGATGATGGCACGCAGGAAGATGTCATCAGGTGAATTGGCTGAACGCATCGGCATCACGCAAGCAAACCTGTCGGTGCTGAAAACGGGAAAGGCGAAGGCAATGCGTTTCTCGACACTGGAACAGATTTGTCGGGTTCTGGATTGTCAGCCAGGAGATATTTTGGAGTATCGATCAGATACGAGTGATTAATATATATAATGTATAAGGAACAATGAAGAAAGTACTTTATCCTATATTGGCAGTGATTGTGTTCATGGTGATGCAAGTTTTCGCAGGAATAGCCATGATTATCTTTGCCATCGTCAAGAATCCTACGTTGATTGACTCTATAAAACATGGAACCAATCCAGAAACATTGATCAATGAAATCATGGCAGGCGATTCACTGGGATGGGCACTCATCCTCAGTGGCATTCTCACTGTCCTCATCATTGCTGCATTGAAGATGATAGATTGGAAGACTGTGTTCAATGTCAAAATCATTGACTGGAAAATCAGCATGATAGGCATCATCGGGGCTTTGATAGGCATCTTCTATACAGACGTCGTGTCGGAGTTCTTTGACCTTCCCAACGATATGGAAGATGTCTTTCTCAACATGTCCAACACACAGATGGGTGCCTTAGCAATTGGTGTCATAGGTCCAGTCGTCGAAGAACTCATCTTCCGTGAAGCCATTCTCGGCTACATGCTGAAAAGCGATGTAAACAAATGGGTGGCAATCATCGCTAGTGCCTTGGTGTTCGGCATCATCCACGCCAATCTTGCACAGATTCCTTTTGCCATCGTGATTGGAATCATTTTCGGCATCATATACTATAAGACGGGAAATATCGTTATTACAAGTATATTGCACATTGTGAACAACAGTTTTGCTGTGTGGACGATGTATTCGATGGGTGAGGATGCTAAGGATGTGAGTCTGACGGAATGGCTGGGAGGAACTGGGATTGCAGTTGGAATCCTCATACCTTTATCTGTCGTTTGCTTCTGGATGCTCCGATACTTCTGGCTCTCCTACAAATCGCCCTATTACATCATGACGAAATTCCGCCATAACGCAATACCGCAAAATCTTAACAATTCTCAAGATAATGAAACAGTTCTTTAAGTATGTATGTGCCACAGTTGTGGGCATCATCTTGGTGGTGGCAATCATCACCATCCTGTCCATCATCAGTCTGGTGGGCATGGCATCCATGGATAGCGTGACTGCCAATGTGAAAGACAACAGCGTGCTGGTTATTCAGTTGGAAGGTAGCATCAACGAACGTAGTGAGGAGAACCCATTGGGTGACCTCCTTGGTAATTCCGTGCTGACTGATCAGGGACTTGACGACATCCTCAAAGCCATCGAACGGGCAAAGACTGAGGACAAGGTAAAGGGCATCTACATCGAGGCAGGCACATTTGCAAGTGCAATGCCTGCTACCCTGCAAGCCATCCACAAGGCTTTGCTCGACTTCAAGGGGTCAGGTAAGTTCATTGTGGCATACGGTGACCAATACACACAGGGGGCTTACTATATGTGCTCCACTGCCGATTCTCTACTCATTAATCCTCAGGGAGTGATAGACTGGAGTGGTATGAGCAGCACAGTGACTTACTACAAGGACTTACTGGACAAGGTGGGTGTGGATATGCAAGTGGTGAAGGTGGGCACATACAAGAGTGCTGTCGAGCCCTATTTGTTGAGCGAGATGAGTGATGCCAACCGTGAACAGATTGAAACTTACAATGGTGAGATTTGGGATGAAATCACCAAGGCTGTCAGCAAGAATCGTGGCATCAGCGAAGCGAAACTCAACGAATTGGCTGACTCCATGATCTTGCTTCGCGAGACTACCCTCTATAAGAAAGAGAAACTCGTCGATAAGATTGCTTACAGCGATGCGGTGAAGCAGACCATTGCCAACATGATGAAGGTGAAGAACCCAGACGACTACAACACCATTTCTGTAAAAGAACTTGCAGGCATTGCCAACAACGCACCCAAAGGTATCAGTGGCGATGTGGTGGCTGTATATTATGCTGTGGGCGACATCGTCGAGGAGCCTACATCCGAATGGAACTATGAGCCAGAAATTGTCAGCAAGAAAGTGTGCAGGGACTTGCAGAAACTCGCTGACGATGATGATGTGAAGGCTGTGGTGTTGCGCGTCAATTCTGGTGGCGGCTCTGCTTACGCCAGCGAACAGATTTGGCACGAGGTCATGGACATCAAGACCAACAAACCCATCGTAGTGAGCATGGGCGATATGGCTGCATCAGGTGGCTACTACATCAGTTGCGCTGCAGACTATATCTATGCTGAGCCTACCACTATCACGGGTTCCATAGGCATCTTCGGCATGTTCCCCAATGCTGGCGAGTTGCTGAACGACAAGTTGGGTGTGCATTTCACTACTGTGAAGACCAACCAGTTTGCAGACTTCGGCGACATCTCACGTCCTTTTACCGAACAGGAACGTGCCATCGCCCAGCGATACATCAACAACGGCTATGAACTCTTCACGAAGCGTTGTGCTGATGGTCGCAAGATGAAACAAGATGATATCAAGAAGATTGGTGAGGGTCGTGTGTGGACAGGTGTTCATGCCAAGCAAATAGGTCTTGTCGATGAACTCGGAGGTCTTGATGCAGCCATTGCGAAAGCCAAGAAACTGGCGAAACTCGATGAGGCATCCATCATGAACTATCCTGCCAAGAGTAATATCATCGATGATTTGCTGAACGAGATGAAGGGTAGCAGTTATGCTGACAAGCAACTGAAAGAAACCCTTGGCGACTACTACCCCATCTGGGCAAACATGAAGAAAGTCAACCAAAGGACTGGTATTCAAGCAGCACTCCCCTACTTCTTGAAGTTCAAACTTTGAAAAAAATGAATCGTTAAAAGAGAAAAGTGAAAAATCCAAGTTACCAACCATTCGGATAGTGAGCAACTTGGATTTTTCACTTTTTCATTTTTTCCTTCTATTATCTTACAGGTGAAATAATGTACGTGTAACTGTAGTTCTGGTACGGCATTTGGTACTCCTGACGTGGCCATGCACCCCATGAGTTCACACAACCTATACCCATGCTGCGGGCAGCAATGTGGAGGTCTGTGAAGGGGCGTTCCACGAGGTCACCACTGTGCCACTGTGCCTTCTGACGGGCTGGTTGAAGATCATCCTCTGTGTAATTGAGGGCTTGCATCTCAAGAGGTTCAACACCTTCAAACTTCAGACCCTTTCCGGCTTTATTGGTGATGTTCCAGTAGCGCACTTGAGTCTTGGTTCCTGTCTCCTGTGGACGTACATAACCCCAGAACTGTTCTGCCACCGTCTGCTTCCACACACCGATATTCTGGCTGTTGTTGCGGTCAATGTAGTTCTCGTGAGGACCCTTGCCATAGTATTCAATCTGCGTAAATTCCTTTGGCATCTGCATCTGCATACCATAACGCAGCAGTTGTGGCATGGTCAGGCGACCTCTCTCATCCTTACGGTTCTTTGCTTCTTCGCTGACCGTCAAATCCTGATTCACTACCAGTTTCCCCTCAGGTGTCATCGTGTAGGTGAGTTTCACATTGGCTTCCAACTCACGGATGTTATACTCGGCAGTCACCACATAATTCGCACCATCCTGCTTGATGTCAAACGACTTTCTCTCCAGTCGAGGATGCTGCCAAGTAGCGAGACGATTCTGCATACCAGCACCAAAGTCGTTGTCAGTAGCAGCACGCCAGAAATCTGGAATCAACTCTGACTCGTCAGTCATCATCGGCGTACCATCCACATCAATGTATGCCACATAACCACTACGCTTGTTGAATGTCACCTTCACACCATTGGCACTTAGCACGGCAAAGATGGCACGGTCATCAAGAGAAACTGCTGGCTTGTTCTTGGCATCAGCAAGAACAGCCTCAATAGTTAGGAATGCGTAGGGTGTCAATTCAAACTGCTGATGAGCGATGACGGTGCCTTCCTTGAGAAGTGGCTCGTCATTCTTCATCTTAAACTCAAAGTTCACAAGAATCTCTTTACCCTTGTACTTCTCGTTGCTCAGAGCCTCTTTCACAGCCATGATGTCTATGATGGATTTACCTTGTGGAGCGATAGTCACGTCCGCCATCGGCATATCTTTCGACTTGACGACAGACCTGCCATCCACCACAATTTCATAAGCTAACGTCACATAGTCGAGTGGACGGAAGAAGTTCTCATTGTAGAATTCAAATTTGCCCTCCTTCGCATCAACGAGTGTCACCCAGATGTTCTGGTAGTAATACTGAATCTCGTAGGCATGAGGATTCGGTTCACGGTCAGGATTGATGACACCATTGCAGTTGAAGTTGTTGTCGCTGGCAGGGAAGCGTCCGTAGTCGCCACCATACGCCCAGATGGGCTTGCCCGTGATCTTACTCTTGCTACGAAGACCCTGGTCGATGAAGTCCCAGATGTAGCCACCCTGATAACTGGGATACTTGCGCACCATGTCCCAGTACTCCTTGAAGCCACCACCAGAATTACCCATCGTATGGCAATACTCACACTGAATCAGTGGACGTGGGTTGTTGCCCTGCGAGTAGCGTTCGCAACCGCCATAGTCGTAATACATTGGGCAGAAAATGTCGGTTTTACCGTTCTGTCCTGCCTGCTCATATTGACAAGGACGTGAGGGGTCGTATGCCTTCACAAAGTCGTAGGCATCCTCAAAGTTCTTGCCATAACCCGACTCATTACCAAGACTCCACACGATAATGCTGGGGTGATTCTTCAATACATAGATATTATGTCTCTGACGCTCAATGTGCATGTCGTGGAAACGAGCATCTTTCGACAGCGACCTGTCGCCATAGCCCATACCATGACTCTCGATGTTCGTTTCAGCAGTCACATAGATGCCGTACTCGTCGCACAGTTCATACCAACGGGGATCGTCAGGATAGTGACACGTACGCACAGCATTCACATTCAGTTCCTTCATCACCTTGATGTCCTGAATCATGCGGTCAACACTCACCACATATCCACCATCAGGGTCGAGTTCATGTCTATCC
>JBGUGM010000285.1:0-4130 GCA_045111535.1 Bacteroidaceae bacterium | reverse complement strand
ACTGAGGAATGGCACGCAATCCGAAAGGAACGAAGAAGAATGCCCAAAAGAGGTTGTAGGGTTGCAAGCCCATGCGCAGCAGGAATGTGTGCAGGAGGAACCCTGTGGGGATGTTGTGGAGTTTGTACTGCTTGATGTTCTGGGCAGGGGTTTCCTGCATCGAGAAGCGAGAAAGGAAATCGACGATGAGGAACCAAATCATGCCCCCGTCAATCCAATCGAACGCCTCCAAAGCAGAACCTTCAAAGTAGGAATAAGCAGTGAAGCCCAGCATGACCAGATAGACTGCCCAAAAAGCGATGAAGAAATAACTCAGAATCTTCATTGCCAACTTCTTCTCAAACATCGGGTGGCGACGTGCCTGCAACCGCTGATTGTGAGAGACAAGTTTATATAACAGTCGAATCTTTGAAAACTCCACCTTCTTCCGAATTATCTCAAGTCAATGACCTCCACGTCCGGGTAGTTCTTCTTGTTGAACTGAAACGTCGAGACACTGTATTTCTGGTTTTTCAGGAATGAGTTGCAACGAATGGTTGTCACAGCATCCTTCGAAGAAGTCATTGTAATCACCGACGGGTATCTCGTTGACTTGTTGATGCGCAGCACCACCTTCTTGAAGGGGCTGCCACTCTTCCCTGTCAGCACCACCTCATGCTCCTTCGCCGTGCTCTTCCCCATCTTGGCTGTATAGCCCTTCTTATAGAATGACAGGAAAGCATACGGATTCATCTTCGCCACAGCATCAGCAGTAGGCGTAGTCACATTCACTTCTTCATTTGCCTTTATGTATGTCCACATCGTCTTGCCATCAAACCACGTGATCGAGCCACCCATATTGATGACAAATTTCTGACGTTGCAGTTTGATATAGCCTGTCGAAGCACCACCATCCACTTCCATTGTGAAACCAATCTTCACATTGCCAGCAGACCGCAATGCAGAAGCCGACCTATCCAGCAACTGCGTCGCGTTCTGTGCCTCAGCAAACAAGGCGACAAACAAACTGACCAGAACAAATACTATCTTCTTCATTATCTCAAAATTCTAAACTCTAAACCCTAAACTCTAAACTATTAAAGTGAATTCAACAAACCCTCCAATGTCAACGGGTCTTTAATCAGCACCTCACGAGGCTTGGCACCCACCTGTGGTCCCACCACACCCATGCGTTCCAACTGATCCATAATCTTACCCGCACGATTGTAACCAATCGAGTAGTTGCGCTGAATCATCGACGTGGAACCGCTCTGGTTGTTCACCACAAACTTTGCCACATCACCAAACATCGGGTCAAGGTGTCCCTTGTCCATCGGACCCATAGCCGCACCCTCACTCTCCGGGTCAGCCACTTCGGGCAGATACAATGGATGCAGGAACGACTGCTGCTTGGCAATGTAAGCGCAGATGTCATTCACCTCTGGTGTATCGACAAAGGCACATTGTACACGTACAGGCTCTGCACTGCCCAGATACAGCATATCGCCCTTACCAATCAACTGGTTCGCACCTGAGCGGTCAAGAATCACACGAGAGTCCATCATCGAACTTACCTTGAAGGCAATTCTCGTTGGGAAGTTCGCCTTGATGGCACCGCTGATGATGCTGGCTTGTGGACGCTGCGTGGCGATAATCATGTGGATACCCACGGCACGAGCCAACTGGGCGATACGGCAAATTGGCATTTCCACTTCCTTACCTGCCGTCATGATCAAGTCACCAAACTCATCCACAATCACCACGATGTAAGGCATATATTCATGTCCGTGCTCAGGATTCAAGCGACGGCTCTTGAACATCTCGTTATACTCCTTGATGGTTCTTGCATGCGCACGCTTCAGGAGGTCATAACGCGTGTCCATCAGCGCACACAGCGAGTTCAGCGTCTTCACCACCTTCTGCACATCCGTGATGATGCAATCCTGTTCCTCTTCCAGACGTGCCAGGAAATGATTCTCAATCGGGCTGTAGATGCTGAACTCCACCTTCTTCGGGTCCACCATCACAATCTTCAACTCCGATGGATGCTTCTTATAAAGCAATGACGTCACGATGGCATTCAGTCCTACAGACTTACCCTGACCTGTTGCACCAGCCACCAACAAGTGTGGTGCCTTTGCCAAGTCAAACATGAACACCTCGTTGCTGATGGTCTTACCGATGGCACAAGGCAGTTCCATGGTGCTCTCCTGATACACGCGGCTGTTGATGACGCTCTCCATCGACACGATGCACTTCTTCTTGTTCGGCACCTCAATACCAATCGTACCCTTACCCGGAATAGGCGCAATGATACGGATACCCTCGGCAGCCAACGACAGGGCGATGTCATCCTCCAGATTACGAATCTTACTGATACGTGTACCCTCGGCAGGCACAATCTCATACAGCGTGATGGTAGGACCAATGGTCGCCTTGATGCTGGCAATCTCCACACCAAACTGCCTCAACACATGGATGATGCGGTCCTTGTTCGCATTCTGCTCCGTCATGTCAATCTGAGGTCCCTGGTCATCAGCCTTCTTCAACAAGTTCAGCGTTGGGTACTTATAGTGCTCCAAATCCAGTTTCGGGTCATACGGCGTGTTGATGTCACCACGATCAATCTTTCCACTACCCTTCTCCGTCACATTCGCCTCAATATCCATATCCGTCTCATCCTCTTCTTTAGTTGACAGTTGAGAAGTGACAGTTGACAGTTGTCCTGAGTCCTCTTTTCCAACTTCTAACTCCTCACTCCTAACTCCTAACTCTTCCTCTTCTTCCACAGGGAACTCCACCTCCACAGGCTGCTGTTCCTCTTCTGTTGTCCGTTGTCCGTTGTCCGTTGTCTCATCCTCTTCTTCCTCTTCCACCTCATCCTCATCATCTTCCTGCTGTTTCCTCATCAGTCGTGCCCATCTTCTCGGGCTCATCTTCTTCAAGAACTTCAGACGGAACAAATCGCGGATAACCTCAATCGTCTTGGCACTCAGATAGACCAGATACAGCACAGCCGTAATCACCAGCACAGCCAGCAAGCCAGGCGTGCCAATCACCTGCGTCAAGATCTTCACCACCTGAATACCGTGATTACCTCCAAGTTTCACGAACGAGCCCTCAAAGTATGGGAACAGATAGCCGAAAGCAGCCAAGAACACGCTCACCCACAGCATCAGCACCGTGAATAGGATGAACTTCCTCACCAGCGTAAACTTGAAGATGCGCATCATTCGCATCGCCAGGATAATCAGATAAGGAATCATGATGAACGACGCCAAGCCGAACAGGTCATTCAGGAAAAAGTATGCCACAATGGCACCCCATGATCCACAAATGTTCTTGTAGCGCAACTCGCTGTTCAGAGGGTCGGTATGGCTCTCCAGCAGACTGAAATCCGATTCACCCGTAAAAAGGTATGAAACAAAAGCCACCAGCATGAAGAGGGCGGCAATGCCAATCAGCAAGCCCACACAGAAAGAGATAGTCTCCCACTTGCCAAAACCGATAAAGAAATCACTTGCCGACAACTTCTCCTTCTGAGCCGCCGCGTATTTGTTGTTCTTCTTATTTTTTGATTTACCCTTAAGATTTGCCATCCGTTACGTCAAAGTATTATCAATTAGAAAGATGTGCAAAGATAATACAATTCGCACACAAAACAAAACAAATCCATGAAAAAAAATAAACTTTTTCCTCTTTCCACCCTCAAAACACCATTTTTGGTCTCACGACCACACATCCCACAAGCCTATACTTCCTCCTTATACTCGCCCTTCGTTCCTACTTTGTGCTTTGCGAGCTATTCGTCTTAAGCTCACCCCCAATACGAGTGTCGAGTTTACGGTCTTGCTATCAAGCGTTTAGAAAGGCTTCTGCTTTGGCGATGGTGTCAAGTTTGCCGACATCAAGAAGCTGGAGTTGTGGGTCAAACTGGCATTTTATTTCTACCTTGTCACAAATGGAGAGGTAGAAGTCAATGATGGAGAACTTGCCCTGCCATGAGTCCATCAAAGGAAGAAGAGAGGGATGGAACACTTGGATGCCGGAATACGCCAAGCAGCCCACGCGCTGCGCGATTTGTTTTTCCAATTCTTTTTTATCGGGGTATGGTGATTTGATTTCTCCTGTGGCGATGTTTGTCCATCCGA
>JBGUGM010000284.1:0-1631 GCA_045111535.1 Bacteroidaceae bacterium | reverse complement strand
TTTGAAAGTTGCAAAAAAATATTTGAAACTTTCAAATTTAAATTTGCAACTTTCAAATTATTTTTTCAAAGTTTCAAATTATATTAGATTTTAGCGAGCCTTCAAATTGCTTGTGCAATAGCGTCATTAAGACTTGTGCATGACATGTACAAATGCATGACACAAAGAGGGGATTACGCTTTTGGATGTGACGGAATTACGGGAGTGAAGGAGAAGGAAAGGTGGGTAATGACATATAATTCGGCAATTGTGTTCAATTTTTATGGGAAGGGTGTTGATTTTTGAGAGAAAAGTAGTATCTTTGCAGCGAATAAAACTTTTACAACCATGAATATCTTGCTGGAAACAGAGAACGAACAGGCTGCTACGGAACTTGCCAATGAAATTCTTGATGATGTCTGCGGAAAGAAGGTGGACACATGGCATCATTGCCTGAGGGCTGTCCACGGGAATGCGGAGGCCTCTTGCATCTATCACTATACGGAAAAGGATGTGAACGAGGACAATAAGCATGTCAAGTTCTATGTGCACGAGAAGGGGGCGCAGGTGTGCTTCCAACAGACTTGGCGTGAGAATTACACACCTGGCAGACAGACGAAACTGCACCTCGTCTATACGCTTGTGGATATGCTGATGACACGTTATCCCTGCAAGTTCACCGGCATCAAATTTGAATGGAAATGATGAAATAGCGTTTCTCCCCCTTAGATGGAGATGTTGTGCAGGATGTCCAGCAGGTTGCGGTCAATGGCACGATCTTCCTTGATGGCACGGGAGAAGGGAACATAGACGATTTCATCATTGTCGATACCAATCATCACATTACGAAGTCCTTTTTGGATGGCTTGAATGGAGGCGGCACCCATGCGGCTGGCTATGATGCGGTCGTGGGCTGTGGGATGACCACCACGCTGGGCATGACCTATGATGGAGATGCGCACATCGAGGTCGGGGTACTGGCTCTTGGCAAGTTCTGCGTAGTGCATGGCACCACCTGTCTGCTCGTTGGCTGCCACAAGAACGATGGAGGAGCCTTTGGTCTTTCGGAATCCTTTCTGGATGAAATGCTTGAGTTGTTCATCCTCCACTTCGATGGTGGGCACGATGGCTTCTTCCACTCCTGCGGCGATACCGCTATTGAGGGCAAGGAAACCTGCGCCATCGCCCATCACCTCGACGAAGAACAGGCGTGAGTGGCTGGTGGCTGTATCGCGAATCTTATCGACTGTCTGCATGATGGTGTTGAGTGCCGTGTCGTAACCAATGGTGGTGTCGGTGCCACAGAGGTTGTTGTCGATGGTGGCAGGAATGGCGATGCAGGGGAAGTCGTACTCCTGGGCAAAGATGCGCGCTCCCTGGATGGTGCCGTCACCACCAATGACGATGAGGGCATCAATTCCTTCCTTGACGAGATTCTCGTATGCCTTCTTGCGCCCCTCGGGGTTCTTGAACTCTTTGGAGGGGGAGGACTTGAGGATGGTGCCTCCATACTGGATGATGTTGCTGACACTCTGTGTCTCGAACTCGACAATGTTGCCTTCGATGAGTCCCTTGTAGCCATAATAGATGGCTTTCACTTTGAATCCGTTGTAGATAGCGGCACGAGTGACGGCGCGAATGGCGCTGTTCAT
>JBGUGM010000283.1:0-21724 GCA_045111535.1 Bacteroidaceae bacterium | reverse complement strand
TGTCTTTACGAGCAAAGCGTGGATGTGTTTACGGGCAAAGTAAGAGTGTCTTTGCGGGCAACATGCGCAGGTCTTTGTGGGGGTCTTAGGGTATGGGTCTACGGGCAAGGCAACATGGAGCAGTTTGCAATGTCCCCATTCTTGATGAAGGGAGCGTTACACCGCAAAAAGGTAAATGGTAATTTTAGTAAATGGTAAATTTGGTAAATTTTGTCTCACGAGTACACGCGTATAATAAATATATATATAATAATATAATAAATATATATAAATATATATAAATATATTTATTTACAGTACTCCCCCTATTAATAATCCCCCAAACCAACCTGCAAATTACCAAAATTACCAATTTACTTTATTTACCTTTTTTACTCAAAAAAAATTTTGCTAAAATAATGGCGTTTTATTTGGTGCTTTGCTGGTTTTTTCGTAACTTTGTACAAAAATAATACATCGTGTTGTAACAAACCTTTCGGAAGTCTCGTTTGTACCAGTAGAAGGGCTCTTGAAAACAACATTAACAACAAAAAATGAATATGAAAATGAAAAGAACAATCTTATGTATGGCAATGGCACTCATGGTGAGTGTTGCCTTCGGACAAATCGATGCCTTCAAGCAACTGGCTGACATCAAGGGTGTGGAGTACAAACATTATGACAAACAGGCTATCCAGCAGGTGGCTGCGACGGGGAAGGCGCTCACCTTCGGCTCCCCTCTCGATTCCTATATACAATTGGGTGGAGGACAAGGTTCTGCTGAATTCCTCGGGAAGATGGATGATGTCATGGTGTTCAAAACGACTGATGACAAAAAGGCGGCTTCTCAACTGAAGAAGATGGGCTTCTCGTTCTTGAAGAATGAAAAATATGAGTCGATGATTGACGTACGCCATAATGGAGTGACCATTAAGATTGGATGTGTCGAGGATGGCGATAAGGTGAAAGTCATCAACTATGGAAAAGATAAATATGGCACCTCGTTGTTCTTGGTCGTCTCTGGCAGTGCTGAACTTCTGAAGTCGATGAAAAAAGGTTCTGTGTCAATTGACTAAATGAATATGAAAAAGATAATCTTATGTATGGCAATGGCACTCATGGTGAGTGTCGCCTTCGGACAAAGCAATGCCTTCAAACAGTTGAAGCAGATTGAGGGTGTGGAGTCTATCCATATCGATAAGTTTCTGCTGAATCTGGCGGCGAAGAATGACGGGGGTGAATTGGACTTGGGGGAGGGTGTCTCTTTCAATGTGAAGGATGGCGATTTTCTCAAGAAGATTGATGACATCCGCATTTATTCCACAGAGGATAAGGACGCTGTAAGTCAAATGAGCAAGCGTGTGAAGAGTGTGCTGAATGGCAAGGGCTGGGAACCACTCATCGACATGAAGGATGAGGATGGTCAGAAGGTGAAGATGTATCAGGCGAAGGGGGGCAAGCACTCGACGATGGTCATCTTTGCAGAGGAGGACGACGAGGCTTCGCTGGTAGTCATCGAAGGCAAGGTGGACTTTGCAGAACTAATGGCTCGGGAGATGAACGAAGAAAAGGAGGCTCAGAAGATGTCGCTCTCTATGAAGACGAATCAATGGGAGGATGATGAAGAGGACGAGCAGGAACCTCGTAAGTATAGGGATTGCCTGATTGTGATAGATGGAAAGGTCTATCCAGACCTCCATACACAGGATGAGGCTGTACGGTATATGTTTGACCACAATATGGATTGGAGCGGAAGTCCCAAAGACATGAATGTGCTGGAGGGGAAGGACGTAAAAAAGAAGTACCCCGGCTCTAAGAAGAAAATGGCATTTGAATATACAACATCTAAAGGTTGAAAATCATATGAAGAAGTTATTGTTATCAATGGCAATGGCACTCATGGTGAGTGTTGCCTTCGGACAGACAGCAGACAAACTGATGAAGAAGTACAAGGGCATGAAGGGCGTCCAGTACGAGAACATCACGAAGAAGATCATGAATCTGAAGGAGGAGGATGATCCAGACATGTACCGAGTGTCACGTGGTCTTACCAAGGTGGAATATCTGAGTGGGGTGCTTTCATCAGACAAGGTGGAACAACTGCAACAGGAGTTGGATGCACTAAACGGCTTTGAACGTGTCTATCAGGAGAAGCACAACAGCAACGATGGTCCATTCAGCATGTTGAAGGGAGATTTCAAACTGTTCAACAACATCCAATATTATGCTGTGGTGGATGGCGAGTACTTCAAGGAACTAATAGCCAGAATCGATGCGGATGCTAATGTAGGCAACCTCGTGACGCTGATTCACCTGAAAGGCTCCATCAAGCAGGAGGATGTGCCGCAGATGATTCAGATGGAAGAAAGTACTGACGTGAATATAAAGGAGGAAGAAAAGAATGGTAATGTCCTCATTGTCATCAATGGTCAGGAGTATCCAAGCCTTCACTCGGCAAAGGAAGCCGACGAATGGATGAAGGCACGGGGTATCAGATGGAACCATCAGAATACGATTTTTGGAGAGAGTGACGTGAAGAAGAAATATCCTAACACCGACAAAAAAGTGGTGATAGAGTTTTCTGAAGAGTAGTAACGAATGGACGCACGGGAGTTTAAGCAGCGGTTTATGCCTTTCCACAGGCGGCTCTATCGGGTGGGGTACCATCTGACGGGTAATGCGCAGGATGCCGAAGACCTGCTTCAGGACACGTATCTGAAGTTGTGGCAGAAGCGTGATGACCTGAGGGAGGAGGCGATGACGGAGGCTTATCTCGTGACGCTGATGCAAAACCTTTTCCGAGACCAACGGCGACTGAAACGCATCGACACCTCGGAGGACATCGAAGACCACGCTGACCCGCCTGACGAACAAAGCCTCTCCCAAACCATAGAGGCAAAGGATGAGGCACAGCAGATGGGAGTCCTGATGGACAAACTGCCCGAAAGGGACAGCACCATCCTCAAGATGCATCTGGTGGAAGACAAGTCCTACGAGGAAATCGAACGCGACACGGGGCTCTCGCAAGGCAATCTCCGCATCATCATGATGCGAACGAAACAGAAACTGAAACAGCAATACTTAAAACTCACAAAGACATGGACGGACTGAACTGGAAAGAACTCGAACAAATCCCCATCCCGGAAGGGTTGGAGGAAAGGCTGGAGGCGAAAATTGACGAGTGGGAAGAAAGTGAAAAACGAAAAGTGAAAAGTGAAAAATTGAAGTATCTTTTCCCTTCATACCTCAAAGTCACCGCCATTGCAGCATCTGTTGCCCTCGTTTTTGGAGTGGGGTATTACTTCCTCAGTCATGAGGAGTCAGTCAACCTTGCCGAGCAGGACACCTACCAAGACCCAGTCGTGGCGCAGCAGGAAGCCCAGAAGGCGCTCAACCTCTTGGCGTACAACCTGAACAAGGGCATGGGACAACTGGAAAAGGCGAAAGCGATCAGTGACCGTACTGAAATGACATTGAATAATCAACTAAATATCTTGAAATGATATGAAAACAATAGCAATCAGAATATTATTGGTAGTGGCGATGGTGGTGGGGAGCCTCCAAGCCAATGCCCAGGTGAAGGCCTTTGAGAAGTATGCCGACACGAAGAACGTGACCTACGTGTACATCTCCAAGTTCATGCTCCGAATGGTTGACGCGTCATCTGCTCCTTCCGTGCCAGGTGTGAACACGGAAAGTCTGATGAAAAAACTCAACGGCATTCAGATCATCAGTAGCGAGAACAAGAATGCCATTGCCCGCCTGAAGGCAGATGCACAATCCATTGTGAAGCAAGGCAAGTATGAGTTGCTCATGCAGGTGGATGATGATGGGGACAAGGTGCGCATCTACCACCACGAAGGGAAACAGCAGTCTGCTGTCGTCATGATGGTGGAAGAGGATGATGAATATTCCGTCATCGTCTTCTCCGGAACCTTCACCCTGGACGATGTACAGAAGATGACAAAATGAAAAAGACAACTGTTACCATATTGCTGATGCTGCTCTGTTATGGGGCGGCATCTGCGCAAACGAAGACTTTGCAAGTGACGGTCACAAACCAGTGGAAGGAGGATAAGAAGGATGAGCCAGTGGCGGTGAAATTGCCAGAGGCGAAGAAACTGGGTTTTGAGGTGAAAAGTGTTTCGGTGAAGTGCAAGGGCAAGGAGGTGCCATGCCAATTGGATGACATGGATGGCGACTTGCGCCCCGATGAAGTGTTCTTCCTCACGGACATCAAGGATAAGGAATCGAAGACTTTTGAGGTGAAACTCTCAGCCAAGGAGGAGAAGTCGAAGAAGGAGGGGGAGGTGCGTATCTACACAGCCCTGCAGTTGCGTGACAAGCAGGACAAGCATCCCGATGTGTTGCGTGTGGAGGCTCCTGGAGAGAGCAACATCTTCAACGACATCTATATGCATGGCATCACGCTTGAATCGAATGTGGTGGGTTACCGCATCTATTTTGACCATCGCCAGAACATTGACTTGTATGGCAAGAAGTATCAGCGTATCGAATTGCCTGTGACGCAGTTCTACACCTCGGAGGAGCAGTTGAAGGAAGGGTATGGCGTGGACGTGCTGTGGGCTGGTGAGGCGATTGGCTGCGGTTCGTTCAAGGACTGGAAGAAGGGCAAGCCAGAGAACTGGACGGAAGTGGGGTTGAGGGGTCAGCGTGTGGTGACGACAGGTCCTCTACGCACGGTGGTGGAGGTGTATGACCTTGGTGTGAGGGGTGAGGATGACCTGACTTACGACATGCGTCAGTATTACACCTTGTGTGCAGGTCATCGTGACTTGAAGGTGGAGGTGATGTTCACCCCTTCGGTGAGCAAGAAGCCTTTTGAGAAGAAGTTCTTCTGTACGGGTGTTCAGAAGGTGGGGGAGAAGGCTGACGCCAAGACGCAGAATGGACATAAGCCACAGGGCTTTGTGAAGAAGGATGGCTTGGCTGCCTCGTGGGGGTGTGACTATCCCGACATGGGCAAGAAACAGCAATGGGCACCCGAACCCGTAGGTTTGGCGGTGTATGTGCCGAAAGAGTATGTCAGCGACACGAAGGAAGATGATCTGAACTATCTCTTTGTGGTGCAGCCCGACAAGAATTATAGCCTGCACTATTTTGCCAGTTTCTGTGCTGACAAGGAGGAGAAGGGCTACCATACGGCTAAGGAGTGGTTTGCGGCGCTGGACGATTGGAAAGAACAGGTGAGTCACCCTGTGGAGGTGAATGTGAAGTAATCAGACTCCTGCACAAAAAGGAAGGATTGAAGATGCCGAGGGGCAAAACTTCAATCCTTCTTTCGTTATGTATGTGTGATGCTTTCTTATTTGAAGAACCAGAGTGCGAGGTAGAGGTTCTTTGCCTTTTCGAGTGCTGAAGATACGGTGCCAATCTTGGAAGCGTAACTGTCAGCAGACTCTGGAAGCACAGTCTTGATGAAGTCTGTCAGTTCGTCTGGTGTCATGGAAAGTTGAATGCGGTTGCCGTCAATTCTGCCATTAAACTTGAGGGTGGTGGCAGGGTTGGAGAGGTTCACGGTGATGTCAGGACCGTTGAGCGTGTAAGTGCCGTCAATGGGCTTAGTCTGTACGATGGCCTGGCAAGTGTTGTTCTCGTTGAACTTGAACTTCAACATGCCTGGACGGATGACAGAGAGCGCGCTTCTGAGGTCTGGCTCCACCTCTTGTGCCACAGCGTTGCCTGCAGCCTTCTCGGCAGCATTGCCAGCAGCGAAAGAGATGCCTGGCTCAGTGTAAGACCATGTGCCTTTCACTTTCTCCACCTTGAGTTCTTCTGTACCGATCAGGTTCTCGTTGGTAGTGAGTGTCTTGGCAGTCTGAGCAGCAGACTTTGCCTTTCTAGCCAAGTTACCGAGTTGTGCGTGCATCATGGTAGGCATAGCGAATACTGCCAGTGCTACCACTGCCAATTTCAGGATGTTTTTTTTCATTGCTTTGTTGTTTGATAAGTAGTTAATAAAAAAGTAGAAAATAGTGACTGTTTTGAAAAAACGGGTCAAAGTTAGGGCTAATTTGGCGATTTAACAACTTTTATCGGTGTTTTTTTTGTTTTGAGTACCATTTAAACGCTAACTTTGCAAAAAAGTGAGAATCTTATGAGAAGCAGTATCAAATATTGGTTTTTCAAACTGAAATACGTGATTGCCTTTGCCGTATTTATCATCGCCATCGGATTTGTAGGCGAGAGCAGCATCATGAACCGTATTGGGCAACAGCAGGAGATCTCCAAGTTGAAGGGGGAGATTGACGAGTATAACCGCAAGTTTGAGCAGGACAGAAAGACGCTCCATGCCTTGAAGCATGACCCTGAAGCCATCCGTGAGGTGGCTCGTAGTCGCTATTTCATGAAGACGGATAAGGAGGACATCTTTATTGTGGAGGACGAGGATGAGTAAGGAGAAGGTATTAGGAATTATAGAGGTGGTGGGCTTGACGCTTGTGGTGGTGTCGGCTGGCTTGTGGGTGGTTCCTGAAGAAGCCACGCGTTTGATGGCATCCATCGGCATGTCGGTGGGCACCGTGGCATTGGTGATGGGACGTTTCCTGCAGACTCCTTTCTACCTGAAATACCCCATCACAGACCCGAAGGAACTGACCCTGCGCCGTCTGTATCATCAGCGGGTGTTTGGTATTGTTGCCCTGATTATCGCCACGGTATTGATGTGGATGCCTGTGGGTTTCTATGCAGGGGTGTATGTGGGAAAGACATCGTGGCTCATCCCGTTCGTGTTCTTTGTGGTGGTGGAAGTCTATACCGTTTTTCGTATTTCAGCAGTCGAAAAGGGTTAAAAATGCAAAAAAGAGAGAAAGATATTTAGATTTTTCACTTTTCACTTTTCACTTTTCATTTAAAAGCCGTACCTTTGCAGTGTAAAAGCAATTTATAAGGATAAAAATTAGAACAAGCAGATAGGATTAGCGTCTGGGTGACGCACATACAAACAAATAGTAGAAAGCAAAGAATATGGAACTGAATGCACTCACGGCAGTCTCGCCTATTGACGGCCGTTACAGAAGCAAGACTCAGGACTTGGCTTCATACTTTTCAGAATACGCTTTAATCAAGTATCGTGTACGTGTTGAAATTGAGTATTTCATCACGCTTTGCGAGTTGCCATTGCCTCAGTTGAAGGGCTTCGACAAGAGCCTCTTCGAGCGTCTGCGTGACATATACCGCAACTTCTCGGAAGCAGATGCACAACGTGTGAAGGACATCGAGAAGGTGACGAACCACGATGTGAAGGCAGTGGAGTACTTCATCAAGGAGGAACTCGACAAAATCGGCAACTTCGAGGATTACAAGGAATTTATTCATTTTGGCTTGACGAGCCAGGATATCAACAATACGTCTGTGCCTCTGAGCATCAAGGATGCCCTGAACGAGGTGTACTACCCACAGGTGGAGGAACTGATTGCCCAGTTGCAGGAGTATGCTGACGAGTGGAAGGACATTCCGATGTTGGCAAAGACACACGGACAGCCAGCATCACCTACCCGTTTGGGCAAGGAGGTGATGGTGTATGTCTATCGCCTCACAGAGCAACTGAACCAGTTGAAGGCTTGCAAGATGACTGCCAAGTTTGGTGGTGCTACGGGTAACTACAATGCTCACCACATCGCTTATCCAGAATATGACTGGAAGGCATTTGGCAACAAATTCGTGAGCGAGAAACTCGGTTTGGAGCGTGAGCAGTGGACCACCCAAATCAGCAATTACGATAATTTGGGTGCCATCTTTGATGCCATGAAGCGCATCAACACCATCATCATTGACCTCGACAGAGACTTCTGGATGTATGTGTCAATGGAATACTTCAAGCAGAAGATCAAGGCTGGTGAAGTGGGCTCTTCAGCCATGCCTCACAAGGTGAACCCCATTGACTTTGAGAATTCGGAGGGTAACCTCGGTATGGCAAATGCCATCCTTGCGTTCTTGAGCCAGAAACTCCCTGTGAGCCGTCTGCAACGTGACTTGACAGACTCTACTGTGCTCCGCAACGTGGGTGTGCCCATGGGTCACATGGTCATCAGCATCCAATCCACTTTGAAGGGTCTGCGCAAACTCCTGCTCAATCAGGAAGCCATCAACCGCGACCTTGACAACTGCTGGGCAGTATGTGCAGAGGGCATCCAGACCATCCTTCGTCGTGAGGCATATCCTCACCCCTACGAGGCTTTGAAGGCATTGACACGTACCAATGCTGCCATCACTGCTGAGAGCATCAGCACCTTCATTGATGGCTTGGAGGTGTCGGAGAGCGTGAAGGAGGAACTGAGAGCCATCACCCCTCACTCTTATACAGGAATGTAAAAAAGATTGTTAAAACCTAAATGATACAATCGCAAAATAAATAGTCAATCGTTTAATTGTAATTAAAAATTATGTCTGAATTAGAAGAATGGCAGGGCAATGCGCCTGCATCGGAAGAGAAATCGGAAAATGGCGGTGACCGTGAGGGCTTCCGTCCATCCACTTACAACCGTGAAGGTCATTATGGCAATCGTCCACAGTACAATCGTGGCGAGCGTCCACAGCGCCCTCGTTTTAACCGTAACGAGCGTGCTGCGTACAGTTCAAATGGGGTACAGAATGAGCGTGGTTTCCGTCCCGCTGGCTTTGGTGGCTCCTCTTCTTCGGAGGAAGAGGGTGGCTATCAGCCTCGTCAGGGTGGTTATCAGCCACGTCCTTATAACAATGGTGGTTACCAGCGTAGTGGCTATCAGCAGCGTGGTGGTTATCAGCAACGTGGTGGCTATCAGCAGCGTGGTGGTTACAATCGTGGTGGCTATCAGCAGCAGAATGGTGAGCAGGAGGGTAACTTCGAACAGCAGGGTGGCTATCAGCCACGTCAGGGCGGTTACCAGCAGCGTGGTGGTTATCAGCAGCGTGGTGGTTACAACCAGCGTGGCGGCTATCAGCAGCGTGGTGGTTACCAGCAGCGTGGTGGTTACAACAACCAGCGTGGCGGCTATCAGCAGCGTCCTGGTGGCTATCGTCCTCGCACGGGTGAATACAACCCCAATGCGAAGTACAGCATGAAGAAGCAGATTGAGTACAAGGAGTACCTTGAGGATCCAAATGCACCCATCCGCTTGAACAAGTTCTTGGCAAATGCCGGTGTTTGCTCTCGTCGTGAGGCTGACCAGTTCATCCAGGCAGGTGTTGTGTCTGTGAACGGACAAGTGGTGACGGAGTTGGGAACCAAGGTGCAGCGTACTGACCAGGTGCATTTCCACGACCAACTCGTGAGCATCGAGAAAAAGGTGTATGTCATCCTCAACAAACCTAAGGATTATGTGACCACTTCTGATGATCCACAGCAGCGCAAGACGGTGATGGATCTCGTGAAGAACTGCTGTCGTGAACGCATCTACCCAGTAGGTCGCCTTGACCGCAACACAACGGGTGTGCTTCTCTTTACCAACGATGGTGACTTGGCATCCAAACTTACGCATCCTAAGTTCTTGAAGAAGAAGATTTATCACGTACACCTCGACAAGAACCTCACTGCTGCTGACATGAAGCAGATTGCAGAGGGCATCACGCTCGAAGATGGCGACATCAAGGCAGATGCTATCAGTTATGCTTCTGAGACTGACCGCAAGCAGGTGGGTATCGAGATTCACTCTGGTAAGAATCGCATCGTGCGCCGTATCTTCGAGAGCCTCGGCTACCGTGTTTGCAAACTGGATCGCGTGATGTTCGCAGGTCTCACCAAGAAGGGTATCAAGCGTGGCGACTGGCGCTTCCTCACCGAGCAGGAGGTGGCTATGTTGCACACAGGACATTATGAATAAGAAATAAGAAGATGAAAAGAACAAAAATCATAGATCTCTTGCAACGCACCGACTTTGGTGCTGAGGTCACCGTCATGGGTTGGGTGCGCACGAAGCGTGGCAGTAAGGCTGTCAACTTCATCGCCCTCAACGATGGCTCCACCATCAAGAACGTGCAGATTGTTGCTGATGTGGAGAAGTTCGACCCTGAGATGATGAAACTGATTACCACGGGTGCTTGTCTCTCTGTGACAGGTACGATGGTGGAGAGCATTGGCTCAGGTCAGGCTGTGGAGGTACAGGCTACCGACATTAAGGTGTTTGGCGAATGTCCTGCAGACTACCCCATGCAGAAGAAGGGACAGTCCTTCGAGTATATGCGTCAGTATGCCCACATGCGTCTGCGTACCAATACCTTTGGTGCTGTGATGCGCATTCGTCACAACATGGCAATGGCGATTCACACGTACTTCCATCAGCATGGCTACTTCTACTTCCACACACCTATCATCACAGCCTCAGACTGTGAGGGTGCTGGTCAGATGTTCCAGGTGACGACAAAGAATCTCTACGACTTGAAGAAGGACGAGAATGGCAGCATCATCTACGACGATGACTTCTTCGGCAAGCAGACTTCTCTGACAGTGTCAGGTCAACTCGAAGGTGAACTGGGTGCTACTGCGCTGGGTGCCATCTACACTTTTGGTCCTACTTTCCGTGCTGAAAACTCCAATACGCCTCGTCACTTGGCTGAGTTCTGGATGATTGAGCCAGAGATTGCCTTTATGGACTTGGATGACCTGATGGACTTGGAAGAGGACTTTATCAAGTATTGTGTACGTTGGGCACTCGACAACTGTAAGGATGACCTTGAGTTCCTCAACAAGATGATTGACAAAGGACTCATCGAACGCCTTGAAGGTGTGCTTCGTGAGGACTTCGTACGTCTTGATTACACTGAGGGTATTCGCATTCTCCAACAGGCTATCAAGGATGGCAGAAAGTTTGAGTTCCCTTGCAACTGGGGTGATGACCTTGCCAGTGAGCATGAGCGTTTCCTCGTGGAGGAATACTTCAAGAAGCCTGTCATCATGACGCACTATCCTAAGGCTATCAAGGCATTCTACATGAAGATAGACGAGAAGAATCCTGTCCTTGACGGTAAGGAGATGGAGCAGACTGTGCAGGGTACTGATGTGCTCTTCCCACAGATTGGTGAAATCATTGGTGGTTCTGTCCGCGAGGAAGACTACGGCAAACTCATGGGTGAGATTGAGGAGCGCAACATCCCGATGAAGGACATGTGGTGGTATCTCGACACCCGCAAGTTCGGCTCATGCCCTCATGCTGGTTTCGGACTCGGTTTTGAACGTCTCATTCTCTTCGTGACGGGTATGCAGAACATCCGCGATGTCATCCCATTCCCACGCACTCCGAAGACTGCAGAGTTCTAAAGAATTTCTATCATATAATGCATATTAAGGCACAAGGTCCATTCCGACTTTGTGCCTTTTTGCTTGTAAATCATTAAAAAAGATTAATGCAGTATTAAGAAATGCTAAATGGTTTGTGTGGATGGGAAAGGATTTGTACTTTTGCACACGTATATCAATGAGAAAGACGGAGATGAAACGTATTCTGCGTACAGGATTTGCGGTGCTGGTGACGATGATGGTGCTGATGGCTTGTTCCACCAGTTATAACATCACGGGCACTTCGTTGCAGTCATTTTATGACGGCGACATGGTGTATCTGCGTCCCATTGGTGGTGAGGACACGAAGGCTGTGGACTCATGCAAGATTCTGCATGGCACCTTCACGATGACGGGTCCTGTGGATTCGGTGATGTGTGTGAGGATGTTCTTCGGCAATAGTGGTGACAACATCCCCATCATTTTGGAGGAGGGCAACATCAAGGTGATTGACTTGAACAACGCCATGAAGGTGGAGGGCACTCCGTTGAACGACAAATTCTATGCGTTCATGACAGAGAGGGATTCATTGATGTTCCTGTTGCAGGAACTTCCTCGCAAGGAGAGCAAAATGATTCTGGAAGGTTATGAGCACGATGAGATTCTGTGTGAGTTGGGCGAAGAGGAAGGTAATCTGCGCATGGCAATAGATAAGTTGGAAACAGATTTTGTAACTGCCAACTTCGACAATGTGTTGGGATTGACGTACTTCCTGGTACTTTGTGACAATGCCTACAATCAGTTTGGCTTCCCAACCACTACACCACAGATTGATGAGATTTATGGCAAGGCACCAGAGACGTTCCGCAATAATAAGGACGTGAAACAGTATATGATGCTGTGTGAAGGGAAATAAGGAAAAAAATAAAGAGCCGCTCGATTGAGCGGCTCTTATTATTTATCCATTCATGCTGATCAGGAACTCTTCGTTGTTCTTCGTGCGTTCTATCTGTTTCATCACGAAATCCATTGCTTCCATTGAGGTCATGTCGGCAATATGGTTGCGAAGCACCCACATGCGATTGAGTGTCGTCTGGTCTTGCAGGAGGTCATCACGACGAGTAGAAGATGCCGTGAGGTTGACTGCTGGGAAGACGCGCTTGTTGGCAAGGCTGCGGTCAAGTTGCAACTCCATGTTACCTGTTCCCTTGAATTCCTCGAAGATGACTTCATCCATCTTGGAACCTGTATCGATAAGGGCTGTGGCGATGATGGTTAAGGAACCACCATTCTCAATGTTGCGGGCAGCACCGAAGAAACGTTTAGGTTTGTGGAGTGCATTTGCATCCACACCACCTGAGAGTACCTTACCTGATGCAGGAGATACGGTGTTGTAAGCACGAGCCAAACGAGTAATGGAGTCAAGGAAAATGACTACATCGTGTCCGCTTTCCACCATACGCTTTGCTTTCTCGAGCACGATGCCAGCAATCTTCACGTGATTCTCAGCAGGAGCATCAAAGGTACTTGCAATCACTTCGGCATTGACCGTACGAGCCATATCTGTGACTTCCTCTGGACGCTCATCGATGAGGAGCATCATGAGGTATGCTTCGGGATGGTTGGCAGCGATAGAGTTGGCAATATCCTTCATCAACATCGTCTTACCAGTCTTTGGCTGTGCCACGATGAGAGCACGCTGTCCCTTACCGATAGGGGAGAAAAGGTCCACCACACGAGATGACTTGCTGTCATCATAGCCCTTGCAGAGTTTGAACTTCTCATCAGGGAAGAGTGGGGTGAGGAACTCGAATCCAACACGGTCACGTACGCGGGCTGGGTCGCAACCATTGATTTTCTCCACGCTGACGAGTGGGAAGAAACGTTCGCCTTCCTTAGGAGGACGCACGAAACCATCCACCACATCACCTGTCTTCAATCCGTAGTGCTTGATCTGTTGCAGATTCACATATACGTCATCGGGTGAGGGCAGGTAGTTGTAGTCACTGCTACGCAAGAAACCGTAATTATCTACAGTTTCCAATACACCGCTCACACGGATGATGTTGTCAAAGTCATAAGGCTTCTCCTTCACGGGCTTCTCCTTGCGAACAGGTTGTGCGACAGGAATGAAGTCATCGAAAGGTTGTGCTTCGTAGATAGGCTCTCTGTCGTCTACTGTCTGTTGTCTGCTGTCAAATCTGTCAAACACGCTCACAGCGGGGATGTACGAATTATCCTTTGGCACGTCTTGCAGAATGATGAAGTCAGAGTTGGCAGTAGCCTTGGCTGTCTCTTCTGCTGTGGAGAAGATGGTCTTAGGATGGCTCTCTGAAGGGGTAAAGATCTCCTCAGGCACAAATGCTTCTGGCACCACCTCCTTCACTTCTTCCACGATTGGCTCTTCTTCAGCCTCTTCCTTCACCTTAGGCTTACGACCACGCTTCTTAGGTGCGGGAACTTCCTCTTCTTCTGGCACACTGGCTTCCTCTACTTTCACTTCTTCAGCCTCTTCCTTCACCTTGGGCTTGCGACCACGCTTCTTAGGTTCTGCTACCACTTCTGCTACAGGTGCTTCCTCAGCAGGAGAGGGGGCGAGCATTGCCTTCTCGTCGTCAGACAAGTCTGCGAACATCGATTCGTCCTTAGTGATTTTCATTGTCTTGTCGACTTTCTTTGCCTTGTCTTGATTGGCTGTATATACGCGGTCAACACTCTTGATGCTGACACGAGAACGCTTGCGTCCACTCTTTTCAGTAGATGCCGCATTGGAAGCAAAGTTGCTTGCTTGCTCATCAATGATGGTCAGACGCAATGTGAGATCATCCATCTTCTCTGCGTTCTTAATGCCCAACTCGTTCGCGATGTTGAGCAATTCTTCCTTCTCCTTGCGGTTAAGTTCTTCTAAATTGTACATAAATCAATTGATTTGTCGGGATTGCAGTTGTGAAAACTGCAAGACCGTATAAATAGTTTAGAATGATGTCTGAGAATGTGTTTTTGGGACAAGGGTTGTCTTCCTAAATTATTCGGTTGTCCCAAAAAGATGGTGCAAAAGTAGTGATTATTTTTTGAAACAGCAAATACTTTTGCAAAAAAAATGCTCAGGAAAGTTTTCCCGAGCGTTTTTTATAGGTTTTTGTTGATGTTTTCGATGTAATCTAACAAATCATCCTTACCCAATTTGCTGGCGGCACTGGTGATGAAATAGGGGGGGAGTTCCTCCCATTCCTCTTTCAGAACACTGAGGTATTTCTCTGCTGTAGGTTTTACTTTTGAAGGAGAGAGTTTGTCTGCTTTCGTGAATACGATGGCGAAGGGAACTCCGTTGCTGCCGAGGAAATGCAGAAAGGCGAGGTCTACCTTCTGGGGGTCATGACGGATGTCAATGAGCACGAAGAGACAAGTCAGTTGCTCACGTTCCAGCACATAACTGCTGATCATCGTTTTCAGTTTCTCCACCTCCTTCTTGCCTCGTTGTGCATAGCCGTAACCAGGTAAATCGACGATGTACCACTTCTCGTTGATGAGGAAGTGGTTGATGCACATGGTCTTACCGGGTGTGGAGGAGGTGAGGGCAAGATTCTTCCTGCCTGTGAGGGCATTGATAAGTGAAGACTTGCCTACATTGCTTCGTCCAATGAACGCATATTCAGGGCGTCCATCAGTAGGGCATTGGGTGTGGTTGGGCTTAGATCCGATGTAAGTGGCTGATGTGATGTTCATTGTTATGCAAATTCTGAGAGTTCGAGCCAGCGCATTTCCTTTTCTTCCAACTCTTCAGTCAGGAGGGGAAGTCGCTTGCTCATTTTTGTGATCTCGTCTACAGAGGTGGTGCCTCCGCAGAGGGCTGCTTCTATTTGTTTCTTTTCTTCTTCGAGATGGGCAATGTCTTGTTCCAGTTGGTTGAACTCTTGCCGCTCCTTGAAAGTGAGTCTTCGGGCACGGTTCTGGTTTCTTCCGTCTGGCTTCTTCTCTTCCTTCTCTGGAACTTTCTCTGTTGACTGCAGTTTTTCGTTCTGTTCCTTCCAGATGCGATACTGGCTATAACTGCCAGGGAAGTCCTGAATGTTGCCATTTCCATGAAAGACCAGCGTGTGATCCACCACTCTGTCCATGAAATAGCGGTCATGGCTCACGATGATGAGGCATCCTCGGAAGTTCTTCAGATAGTCCTCAAGGATTTGCAACGTCACGATGTCAAGGTCATTGGTGGGCTCGTCGAGGATAAGGAAGTTGGGCGCTTTCATCAGCACCGTGCAGAGATAAAGCCTGCGCTTCTCACCTCCACTCAATTTATAGATGTAACTGTGCTGCTCTTCGGGAGGAAAGAGGAAGTGTTGCAGGAACTGGCTGGCAGAGAGTTTTTCTCCATTGCCCATATCCACATACTCAGCAATGTCCCTTACAGCATCAATCACCTTCTGGTCATCCTTGAATGCCATGCCCTGTTGAGAGTAGTAGCCAAAGCGCACGGTTTCACCAATGTCAATGGTGCCGCTGTCATGGGGCTCCAATCCCAAGAGCATCTTCACAAACGTCGATTTGCCGGTTCCGTTATTGCCCACGATGCCCAGTTTTTCGTAACGGGCAAAGTTATAGTTGAAGTCTTTGAGGATGACGTGCTCGCCAAATGCCTTGCATACGTCCTTTGCCTCAAAAATTTTGTTGCCGATATACGTACCTCCCATTTCCAACCGCACGTTACGCTCCTCTATGCGTTGCTTGGCACGTTTCTCCAATTCATAGAACGACTCAATCCTGTAACGTGCTTTCGAAGTACGGGCACAAGGCGTAGAACGCATCCACTCCAACTCTGTTCTATATAAGTTGTTTGCGCGCGCAATCTCCGCATTCATATTGTCGATGCGCTCTTGTCGCTTCTCCAGATAATAGGAGTAGTTACCTTTGTAAGGATAGATGCGCGAGTTGTCCATCTCGATGATGCTCGAACAGATGCGGTCAAGGAAGTATCGGTCATGCGTCACCATCAGAATCGCCATCGTGGAACGGCTCAGTAAGGTCTCCAACCATTCAATCATCTCGAGGTCAAGGTGGTTGGTGGGCTCGTCAAGGATGAGCAAATCAGGCTCTCCTGCCAACACGCGTGACAAGGCAATGCGCTTCACTTGTCCACCACTCAATTGTGCTTCTGGTCGTGCGGCTTCCTCTACCGTGATTTTCATCTGTGTGAGGAATCGCTTGTACCGTTGCAAGTATTCGTCACTCTTCCCTTCCAATTCCTTTGCCTCGATAGTGGGTGTCTGTTCTAGATACCCCACTTTGAGGTCATTGCGGAAAATCATCGTGCCCCCATCGTCCCCTTCTTTCCCTGCGATGATGCTCAGCAGGGTGGACTTACCCGTTCCGTTTTTGGCAATGAGCCCAATGTGCTCGCGCTCGTTGATGGTGAACGAGATGTCCTCAAACAGCACCCGATGTCCGATGCGTTTGGTCAGTCCTTTGATTTCGAGATAGGGGCTTGGCATAAGGGCTTAACGAGTGATGATTTTCTGTTCTTTAGGCGTTAACCGACGGAACTGCTCGGCATGACGGATATGCTGTTCGAAAAGGTGCATGATGCCCTCTTGGTCAGTTAGCGTGCGCATTTCAGTAGTGACCTTATATCCTGCTTGTTGCAGTTTCTTCGCCCACTCTCCACGCATGGCGTTCGTCACCTCTGCATTGAAGGGAACGAGATGCACCTTCTTGACTTTCTGCTTCTTCAATTGCATGATGAGGTGGTTAAGCGAAGGAATCCCGTCAACTGTGGCGAGATACCAATCCTGTGCTTTGTCACGCAAGGTGTAATCAAGCATAGTGAAGGGAACGTCTGTCTTCGCACCTTTGCACATCAGCACATTCACTTCTTTGGGCATGCTGAAGGTGTTGATAGCCATGTTTGCCACTTCCTGATAATCTTCCAAGTCACTCAGCAAGGGCTCTCCCAATCGCATCTGCTTGAATTTTCCCTTGGCTGTCTCCACCATGTGGCGAAGATACTGCATGTCAAGGTCATTTGTGATGCAGGAGGACTGCACCAGCACGTGGGTGTAGCCGTCCTTTTCCAATTGCGTGAACAACTCGTCGGGGTCTGGGGCTTCGCCCATTGCCCCTTGCTTGGTGCATGCTTCGCGATAGTCGTAGTTGGGGTAGAGTTCACGCAAGCGCAAGGTCATGCGGTCAATGCCTGTTTTGCCGATGCCGCTTTCTGTGTCCTTATGAACTGCCACAATCACAGCCTTGTCCTCGTCTTTCATCGACTCGAACATGTTCTGCTCCATGGTCTCCTGTGCCCTCATGGACATACAGGCGCATAAAAGTGTAAAGGTAAAAATGAAAAGCCTATTCATACTGATTCATTTCGGCAGCCTCCCGAATGGCTGATATGTGATACTTGGTAATGGCAGGCACAATCATGTGTAGCAGGTGCGCCATCTTCTCCACTTTCACGGTTTCCTTTCCCTTCTCAATGAGGCGATAAGTTCCGTCGCCTGGTATCTTGATGGTCACATCTGTGGTGGCATTGGTGCCTGTTGCTGATGCTACAGGCTTCATGCCGTTCCTCATCAGCGCCTTACAACAGAGTCTGTATTCGAGTGTGTCGGGCTTACCCTCCACGATGATGTCTCTGGCTGTCTCGTACTCAATGGAGAAGGTGCATGCCTCGCGATCAAACATCATGTTCTCCTTGGCAAAATACTGCTCAATGCTGCCATCGATGCTCAAATCCTCTGGCATACCTGTGGTCAATCCCTTCTCGTGGTCAATCAGCCACACTTGGTCAGCCACTTGCAAGGCATGTTCCAAGTCATGTGTGCTCATGAAGATAGTCTTTTTGAGGGCCTTCGCCAAGCGGTGCAACAGGAGCATCATGGCGATTTTGCTGGGATAGTCGAGATAAGCGGTAGGCTCGTCTAACAGGATGATGGGGGTCTCTTGTGCAATGGCTTTGGCAATCATCACTTTCTGTCTCTCACCGTCAGAGAGTGTCTGCATTTTTCGGGGTGCCAAGTCTTCAATGCCTACCCATCCGAGGCTCTTCTTGATGACCTGCTTATCTTTCTCTCGCAGTTTTCCCCAGAAACCCGTGTAGGGACTTCTTCCCATCGCCACCACTTCTTCAGCAGTCATGTTCTTGATGTCCGAGTTGTCTGTCAGCACCACGCTCATCAGTTTTGCCAAGTCCTTGCTGGTGTGCTTCTTGATGTCCTGTCCCATCACCTCTACAGTGCCTCCCAGTGCTGGCTGGAAAGATGCCAAGGTGCGCAACAGCGTTGATTTACCTGCACCATTAGGGCCCAGCAGACAAGTCATCTCACCACTGTTTAGCGATGCGCTCAAACCACTGGCGATGACTTTGTCACCGCCTTTCACCTTATAACCTGTCGTCAGGTTCTTTAATTCTATGGATATGCTCATAATGAGTGCAAAGGTATGGAAAAAAAGTGGATTTTTCACTTTTCACTTTTCACTTTTCACTTAAAATCATTATCTTTGCAACTCAAAACTCAAGAACTTACTTATGAAAAGAACTTTGACATTGATGGCTGTGGCACTGATGATGTGCATCACAACCTTGGCAGCAGAACTGAAGGTGCTGGTGGTGAAGACTACGCCAGCGGTGCAGAGTGTGGAGGCTAAAACAAAGGTGAGAGACCAGTTGCGCCTGACAGCAGGTGTGAAGAAAGTGGAGGCAGACTTCTCTACACAGCAGGTGTATGTGACTTACGATACCGCCAAGACGGATTCGAAAAAAATCCTTGCCGCCCTGAAGAAGGGAGGCTATGAAGCAACTGTGGTGAGCGATGGTGCACCTACGGAAAAGAAGCAAGTGCCTGTGGATGGCACCTCGGGTGCATCGAAGCAGCAGAAATGAGTGAGGGGCGTGAAAACGTCCCTTTTTTCATACTCATGTCCTAAATTATGTTACATTTTCCTTTTTTTTGCGAAATTATTTGGTGGGTGTTTTATTTATGTCTATATTCGCAAATCCAAAACAACTAACCTAAAAGACCGACTAACCCGATAAGGTGAATATGGATAAACGGAACTATTGTATCATATTGGCAGGTGGGCAAGGTTCCCGCCTATGGCCGATGAGCCGTGAGAAGAAGCCAAAGCAGTTCATCGATGTGCTGGGAATGGGCAAGACCCTGCTCCAGATGACATACGAAAGATTTGCGGGTTTTATCGACACAGACAACATTATCATCGTGACAAACGAGAACTATCGCCAGTTGGTGAAGGAGCAGATTCCAGGCATCAAGTATGAAAACATCCTGATGGAACCGATGCGCAGAAACACGGTGCCAGCAGTGACGTGGGCTGCCTTGGAAGTGAAGCGTCGTTGTTCGGAGGGCAGATTCATTGTGAGCCCTTCTGACCAGAACATCACCGACTACGATGCCTTCCAGCAGGATGTGCTGAAGGGATTGGATTTTGTCGGGAAGCATGACGTGCAACTGACTATGGGTGCCAAGCCCAGTCGTCCAGAAGTCTCTTATGGTTACATCCAGATGGCTGACGAATTGGAGGACTATCCTCACATCTACAAGGTGAGGAGTTTCACGGAGAAGCCAGCCAATGAGTTTGCCAGGATTTTCTTTGAGAGTGGCGAGTTCCTTTGGAACACGGGTCTTTTCATGTGGGGAGCAGACACCTTCCTGAATGCTTTGAAGGGTGCCAGCGAAGAGTTTGCCACCATTGTGGAGAAGGTGATGGAGAAGTATGATGCAGGTGACTATGTCTCCGATCTTCTCATAGAACTCTTCACGAAGTGCCCGAACATGAGTCTTGAGCAGAGTGTGCTCGAAAAGTCTGACAACGTGGATGTGATGCTTTGCCACTTCGGATGGGCAGACCTCGGTACATGGGAAGCGGTGCATGATGCCTTGCCGCAATCAGACATGGGCAACGTGGTCATTGACTCCAAGTCACTTCTCTACGACTGCAAAGACTGCATCATTAAATTGCCTGATGGGCATGTTGCTGTGGTGCAAGGACTCGAAGACTATGTCGTTGTCGAAGAAGGCAATGTGCTTGTCATCTGCAAGAAGGGTGATCAGAAGAACATCCGCAAGTTTGTGAATGATGCCCAACTGAATCTCGGAGAAGAATTCGTGTAATAGAAAACATCCAGAAACCTTACAAAAGTTTCTGGATGTTTTCTTCTATTGTTCCCTCCATGAAGTCGCTCCTCACGACAATCTCGTTGTCTCTGTTGATGAGGAAGAAGGTGGGGATGTCTGTCACATTATACATCGTAAGGACTGTGCCATCTGTTTCGTGTACACACACCCAAGGCAGGTTTTCGCATGAGAACTTCCAGAAGTGGAGGTCCTGGTCAATGGAGACTTGGTATATCTCGAAGCCCTGTGCATGGTATTGCTCATAGAGTGAACGCAACAGACGGGTGCGCTCAGAGGAGCCATTGGCTGCATACATGGCAAAGTCGAGGAGCACCACCTTGCCCTTCAGTTCTGTGATGCTGCGCATCTTGCTGTTGATGTCGGGAAGGCTGAAGTCAAGGATGCCTGTCTCTGACACCTTGCTCTCGTCCACACTCAGCACCTTCTCCTGAGGGGCAGCAGTATTGTCCATACCCTTAATTGCCATGTTGCAGAGTTGCTGTGTGCGTGGGGCATCGTGATAGGCGTTGTCCCATGCATTCGCTACAGTGGCGTAGCACTTCACGTCGCTGCGTTCAGTCAGGGGGTTGAACAGCATGAATGTGCCTCCCAAGTCTGTGATGCTCTGGCACACCGCATAGTAGGCTGCTGCTGATGCGGGCTCGGTGAAGATGAACTTCGTCTTCATCTGCTCCTTATAGTTTGTCAGCACGCTTTCGATGCTGTCCCGCTGGTCACCTGGCAGCATGTCCTCATTCTTCTCAATTGCCACAATCTTTGCCTGCACTTCCTGCTGCATCCTGCTGATCTCCTTGATTTTCTTACTGCTCTCATTGCCCTCAATGGTGTAGTCCTTCTCCATGGTCGGCAATTGGGCTGTCACCTTGATGGTTTCCGTGCTATCTACAGAGAAGTTAATCACATGCCTCCCAATCTGCAATGTGTAGAACTCTGGTGTTTCCGTTGGAGCCGTTGCCTTGAACGCAAAAGCCCCGTCCTCCTTCAACTTCACAGAATCCAGTTTCTGCACCCCGTCTAACGTGCTTTGTGTGAAATACAGCATCGAGTCCTTTGCCCCCTCAATGGTGCCCTCCACACAGAACTTCGGTCCCTTGTCGCAGGCAACCAACATCAAGGCTCCTGCCACTATCATTGTCAATGTTTTCTTCATTTTTTATCAGTTTCGTTTTGCAAAGGTAGTGCAAACCAAGCGAAATACAAAATAAAATCGCTTCTTTTTTTATTTCCGAGGCACTCCTCCACACCCGTAAATACGTCTGTGCCGCACCCGTTTTATGGGCTCCTACGTATCCGTTTTGTAGTGTTGCCGTATCGCGTTATAATTTGAAAGTTGCAAAAAAATATTTGAAACTTTCAAAAATAAATTTGCAACTTTCAAATT
>JBGUGM010000282.1:0-2723 GCA_045111535.1 Bacteroidaceae bacterium | reverse complement strand
GAATCGAGGAGAACCATAGTACCGAAGGGCGTGCGTATGGGATGGCTTTGTCGTAGGATGCCTTCCATGCGAGGTAGTCGGCAGGGGCGGCATTCTGTATCAGGACGGAGTTGATGTCGTAGGAATATTGCCTTTTCTCAATTGATGCATAATAGATGGTGTTGGCAAGATTGAGGGTGCCTGTGGGGCTGAGTTTGTCGGCTATGGTGCCGAGCACCTGGGAGGTGGCTGTGGCAAGTTGGTCGAGTTCGCTGCTCTTGACTGCGACAATGGGTACGCTGTAGCCTGCAAGGTCACCGAAAGATTCATTCCAATATCTATAAACATTGCTCTCTTTTTTATACTCGGCTAACCAATAATCGTAGTAGTGGTCGATGAGGGTTCGGTAGAAGTCGTCTGTTTCGAGGAAGAAATCCGGCACGTTTATTTCGTAGGGCGCACCTCCATCTGGTATCTCGGCTGGAGAGCCTATCAAGTAGTCGGTGAGATGGTGCAGTTCGTAGGCAACTTCAAGCGAGGCGATGATGCAGCAGCCGCCGAAGATGAAGGAGAATTTGTTGCGTCCCATGCCGTTAGCGATGGCTCTGGCCATCTGGGGAATGTTCATCCAGTATGAGTCAAAAGTATAAGGGGTGTTGTCGCCTGTAGATGCTCCATATGCTCTGGTTTCAGAGATAGAGTCTTTGCTTTGGATTATCCAGCCATCGCAATGTCCCCACAACACCAGTCCGTAACTCTGGGCGGGATAGCGCTGGAGGGTTTCACGCAGGACACGGGTCATCACTGTGGGGTCGGCAGCCAGTTCTTCGGGCATGAAGACGGTGTCCACCAATTCGCCTTGATAGATGCGTGCTAAATAACACGGATTCGTCTCTTGGGCACGGTTGACATAGACCACCAGATTCTGGTCGTCGTTCAGTTGGAGGGAGCCCTTCTTCATGTTTGTCAGGTTCTCGTCAAGGAAACTATTCAGGTTGTTCTCGGCAGCGGCATATACCAGCACCGTGCGACGTGCTTTCACGAGTGGCTTCACCTGATTGACATCGTCATCCTGACTGCATGCCACCAGCAGGGTCAGGACACAAATCATTAACAGAATCTTTTTCATATTCGTGTAAATCTTACGGCAAAGATAGTCAGGAAATCGCAAACAAGAAACATTTTTCAGCAGAAAAAGACAATTCTTTGACAAAATGCGTGAAAATACGCGAAGATTTTCGTACCTTTGCACGGTTTTTTACGTAAACAACTGGTAAAAAGATATTATTATGAATAAGATTGTTAAGAAAGAGCAGTTCAGCGAGAAGGTGTTCAAGCTTGTAGTTGAAGCACCTCTCATCGCTAAGTCTCGTAAGGCTGGACACTTCGTGATTGTTCGTGTTGGCGAACAGGGCGAACGTATGCCACTCACCATTGCTGACAGCGACATCGAAGCAGGCACCATCACGCTGGTGGTGCAGAAGGTGGGTTATTCTTCTACCAAACTCTGCAACCTGAACGAAGGCGACTACATCACCGACGTGGTGGGTCCTCTGGGTCAGGCTACTCGCATCGAGAAGTTCGGCACCGTAGTTTGTGCTGGTGGTGGTGTGGGTGTGGCTCCTATGCTCCCTATCATCAAGGCGTTGAAGGCTGCCGGCAACAAGGTGGTCAGCGTGTTGGCTGGTCGCACGAAGGAACTCATCATCCTCGAGGACGAAGTGCGCAAGCACTCTGACGAAGTCATCATCATGACTGACGATGGCTCTTACGGTCAGAAGGGTGTGGTGACAGTCGGCATCGAGCAGGTGATTCAGCGTGAGAAGGTAGATAAGTGCTTCGCCATTGGCCCTGCCATCATGATGAAGTTCTGCTGCCTCTTGACAAAGAAATACAATGTGCCTACGGATGTGTCGTTGAACACCATCATGGTCGATGGTACAGGTATGTGTGGCGCTTGCCGTATCACGGTGGGTGGCAAGACTCGTTTCGTGTGCGTGGATGGTCCTGAGTTCGACGGTCACGAGGTCGATTTCGACGAGATGTTCAAGCGCATGGGTGCCTTCAAGCCACAGGAGTTGGAAGAGATGAAGAAACTCGAAGAGCATGTGGAAGGTGTGGCTGCCGCTCAGAAAAAGGAGGCTACGGCTGATGCTGCTGGCATGACTGCTGACACTCCCCTTTCTGAGCTTACCGACCGCAACGCTGCATGGCGTAAGGAAATCTTCGGCAGTATGAAGGCAAAGGAGCGCGGTGAAATCGAGCGTTGCGTGATGGGCGAACTTGACCCTGTCTATCGTGCCACCACTCGTACAGAGGAAGTGAACACGGGTCTCACCGTTGAACAGGCATTGACCGAATCGAAGCGTTGTCTCGACTGCGCCAAGCCTTCTTGTATGGAGGGTTGTCCAGTCGCTATCAATATCCCATCATTCATCAAGAACATCGAGCGTGGTCAGTTCCTCGAGGCTGCCAAAGTGCTCAAATCAACATCTGCTCTGCCAGCTGTCTGCGGTCGTGTATGTCCACAGGAGAAGCAATGTGAGAGCAAGTGTATCCACGTGAAGATGGGTCACAAGCCTGTCGCTATCGGTTATCTGGAGCGTTTTGCTGCTGACTTCGAACGTCAGTCGGGCAAGATGGCACTTCCTGAGTGCGCTCCAAAGAATGGCAAAAAGGTGGCTATCGTAGGCTCTGGTCCTGCAGGTCTCTCTTGTGCTGGCGATTTGGCAAAGGCAGGTTAC
>JBGUGM010000281.1:0-2776 GCA_045111535.1 Bacteroidaceae bacterium | reverse complement strand
CACTCATGAATGTACCCAACAGTACAGTGGAAGCATCCACATTGCACGCAGAAGTAAAGGCACGAGGCATCTCAGGGTTGGTTTCCTTGCTCCAATGGGTGGAAGAAGTGCCATCAGCCGACATCTGGTACAAACCATCATTATCCACCACCACCCACACCTTGTTGTTAGGTGCCTTTGCCACAGCAAAAACGGCATTGGTGCCAATAGTGTTCTTGGTGATGGAGTTTTGTCCCACATACTCAAACGCTGACTGGCTCACAGGCTTCATCATCACACCTTTCCAATAGATGCCCACCCACACGTTGCCATAGGAATCACAGATGGCATCCTTCACGTTACTGGTTGCCAGGTCGAAATCGCTCACCTTAATCGTGCTCAGCGTCACCTTGCCTGTCTTTTCATCATACACACGCAAGCCGCCGCCATCCGCACAAATGAACATACGACCATCTGTCCATGCGTTGAAACCATAGACGGCTCCACCCAGGTCAGCTCCTGTTGCCACCTGCTGGAACTTGTCTGTCGCTTGATCATAGTAATACAGACCATCATTGATGCTGACAACATATAACTTTCCAGAAGAACTCTGGCTGATCTTCCTCACGTTCGGCACTTCATCATACACTTGCAGGTTACCCTTTTGCGTCTTACGATACACTTGTCCCTTTGCATTCACCAGCCAAAGGTTATGTTTCGTGTCTTCAAAAAATTGGATGGGAATGGCATTGTTCGTCTCCGCCAGACGCTTCGTCAAACGTCTGAACACCATCGAGCCATCCTTTGCCAATTCCAGTTCACCATGTCCGCCAGCCGTCAGACACATCATGAAACGCTTCTCTCCAATACGGGCGATGCTGACCACACGAGCCACGACAGTGTCACCCGACTCCGAGATAATAGGAATATTGGTGAACCTGCCTGTGGCATAATCGTACATCTGCACACCAGTGTTGGTACCCACAAAGAGATGATTGCGGTCGTATTCCATCACACAGGTGCTCTCGTCGTGCGACAACGAGTAAGGATTTCCATCCTCATGGCGATACACATTCATCTTCACGCCATCATAGCGGCTCAAACCACTCAACGACGTAATCCAAATATTGTGACGACTGTCTTCGTAAATGTTACGGACACCCGAATTGGAAAGTCCCTTCTTTGAATCAAAAAAAAGAACATTCTGAGCACTCAATCCA
Organism: Bacteroidaceae bacterium; assembly: GCA_045111535.1. Classification (GTDB taxonomy): domain Bacteria; phylum Bacteroidota; class Bacteroidia; order Bacteroidales; family Bacteroidaceae; genus Minthosoma. The sequence goes on along the minus strand of JBGUGM010000281.1, from coordinate 1,577 downwards.
AGTGCTCCTAAAAAGGAGAATAGAATAGTTAGTCGAAAGAATCTCATGTATGAGTTAGTTCAGTTTAGTATATTCGGGCACAAAGGTAATACTTTTTAATTGATAATTGACAATTGCTCATTGATAATTTCGTCATTCGGGCAAGAAAAAGACACCAAAAAACAAAAACAAGGGCTGCACCGATAACGATGCAGCCCTAAGTTTATATAAGTATGTTCTTATTGAGAAACTTACTTCTGAAGGTACTTCTTACCGTTTATGATAACGATACCCTTGTAGTTCTCATCTACCTGCTGGCCAGAAACGTTGTAGATAACGCCATCGTTCTGAGCAGGAGCAGCGTCAACAGACTCGATTTCTGTAGCGATGTCAGCGGCAATAGCCTCAGCAGCCTTCTTATAGTCATAACCCTCGAGAGGAGCATAGTAGAAGAGTTTGGCATTCTGCACGTAAGTATTGGTAGCCCAGAAATCAGCAGCCACATAATCACCTGTATCTGGATCTACATCGTGACCAGAAGCCTTGCCTGAAGTGTAGTTCTCCACTGCACCGATGGTGAGTTTCTGACCATCCTTAATCTTTACCTTATAAACTGAAGAAGGCAACACTTGATCAACACTTCCACCGTGAGCGAATGGTGCCATGAGAGGAGCCTCGTCATCTACCTGAGCGAAGATGTACTTATCCCATACTCCTTCGGTATTCTGAGCGTTGAAGATGCCTGTTTCGCCATCGACAGAATTGTTCTTATTAGCAGTACGTGAGCCTATGTAGAAGATGTACTCACCTGCAGGCAGACCCTCAATCACCTGATAGAACTTATATTCAGCAGATTCGCCATATGCATTAAGCATAGCAGTAACCACAGGATTAGCCTCTGTTGCAGCCTTATTCATCTTAGCGGAACCAGTTGCTGTTGTAGGATTACCATCCTCGTCTTTAGTATTATACTCAAGTCCTTCGAGAGTCCAACCTGGGAAGTCAACAACAGAAGCATCTGTGTTAGTAGTGTAGAAGTTCGGGTTCTTGATGTAACCAGTCATGTCAATACCAGAATAGTAAACGATATGACCTTCAGCATCGTGAGATGGATCATCTGGGTTTGTCTCATCCCAACCTTCATCATCAATTGAAGAACTCTTATAGGGTTCGGCCGCAAATTCGGAGAGGTCGACACCACCATCAATAAATTCATAGAGAGCAAGCGTGGTCACCTTGTTAGACTTGTCAACCAACTCAGCATCATCCGTAGAAGCACCCTTCAAAGCATTAATCATACCTTCGTCAATCAGCAACTTGTCACCCAGGTTAGCAGCCTGCATTGCACGGAATGTCAGGATATCCACCATAGACTTAGCCTGATCCAGAATTGATGGTACATTCTTTACATCATTGGCAGCAGTAATCAGTTCTTCGTCAGAAAGGCTCTTAGGATCAACACCATCATACTTCTTGATGACAGCCTCAGCCTTCTTCAAGTCATCCTGACCCAATTCGCTCTTCTTATACTTGCGTTCAAGACTAGCGTACGTTTCCTTTGCATCGTCATAGTTCTTCACGAAGTTGTCATAGTTCGT
>JBGUGM010000280.1:0-36351 GCA_045111535.1 Bacteroidaceae bacterium | reverse complement strand
GCATGGATTCCTTGAAGCAGTGTATCAAGAGGCTCTGGAAATAGAGTTTCAACGTCAAAAAATTCCATATTCAAGAGAAAAAGAACTGAAAATAACATATGACGGGATAGACTTGCAACAAACTTATAGGGCAGACTTTGTGTGTTATGATAAGATTATTGTAGAGTTGAAAGCGGTGTCTGAATTGGATGATGCACATCGAGCACAAGTCTATAACTACTTACATGCTACAGGAATGAAATTGGGAATATTACTTAATTTTGGTAATTCAGATGAGTTAGAGAAGATGAGAATTGTTTTATAAAAAATATAATTTATGAACGAACACGAATCTCTCGAATCTAACGAATCTTTATTCGTGTAATTTCGTGTCATTCGTGTTCAAAACAAAAAAATTCGTTTAATTCGTGAAATTCGTGTTCAAAAAAAAAACTGTGGGTAATAATTATTATTGTTCTTGAAGAATATGAAAGAGAAGAAGGAAAGGAAATATAGTCAGTGGAAGTTCATGGCTGCGTTTGTAGTGGTGATGGGCGTGTTTGCAGGGGTGAAGTATGCGTTTGGGATAGAGACGCCGGTGAAGGTGGAGGAGAGAGGGATGGAACTGATGGGGATGAATGAGAGTCAAGGAAGTAATGGAAGTGAGGAGAACCTGGTGAATGAGGAGGAACTGGTGATGGATGACATCGAGAACACAGAGAACATAGAGGAGGAGGTGCTGGAGGAAGAGGTGACGGATTCGGTGGATTCGGTGGCAGTGCCGGTGCCAGTGATGGGTGGCGGTGCACATCGGGTGAGGGGCGTGTGGAGTTACTCGGCCTGTTTTCCTGATAGTCAGAGTGTGCAAATTGAGGCGGCGATGATGCATGGAATTGCTCCGGTGAAGAATCGGGAGGAGGCTGAGGTGCTGGTGAAGCGGCATGAGTTGGTGAATATCTGTCATTCACCATTCTATGCGGTGGATAACTTGACGCACTCGATTCCCTATCTGGTGCCACGAGCACAGCATCTGCTGAACACCATCTGCCTGAATTTCATTGACTCGTGCCAGGTGAAGGGTTTGCCGATTCACTTGCCTATTGTGACTTCGGTGCTGAGGACCACGGATGATGTGGCAAACCTGCAGCGAGGGAATAAGAATGCCACGACGAATTCGTGCCACTGTTATGGAACGACAGTGGATATCGCTTATAACAAGTTCATGCCGATGACGGGCACGTATGAATCAAGGGCGACGTTGCTCAGATGGAATGAACCGATGAAGTTGGTGCTGTCGGAGGTGCTGAATGACTTGAGGTTGGAGGGGAAATGCTATGTGAAGTATGAACGGAAACAGGGGTGCTTTCATTTGACATGTAGATAATTGATAATTAGCCATGCGGCTTGTGACAAGAACGAACACGAGTTATTAAAACGAACACGAATCTCTCGAATCTAACGAATTTTGAAACTATATATATATTCGTGTCTATTCGTGAGATTCGTGTTCAAAAAAAATATTCGGGTTAAAAAAAGAATATTTGAATCATCTAAGATCTTCTTGCACGAGGGAGGAGGCGTTTGGCGATGAGTTCCACCACATCGACGTTGACAGCATTGCCGAGGGCTTTGAATTTCTGCACACGGGAGAGGTTGCCGTAGTTCAGTTCCTGCATGGACTGGATACGGGCGGCTTCGTTGTGGGAGATGTAGCGTCCCCAGCGGAAGTCATCGGGGGTGTAGGGATGTCCCTTCTTGTCGAGTGCCCCCTGAGGAGGATATGGCACAAAGGGCAGGATGGGTGTGGCTGTGGTGCAGAGGGTGATGGTGGGGACATAGTTCATGGAACGGATGCGGATGCCTGAGGGACGCAGTTGGATGACATGATGTCTGAAGTCCCAATCCTGATTGGTGCTCCATTCGAGCATACGCTGGGTGCGGGGGAATTGCCTGATCTTCTGCAACCAGGGGTCTATCCAGTCTTTGTGGCGCTGGTAGAATTCACGGTTCTGACGAATGAGAATCTTCTTGAACTCTGGATAGGTATCTTTGTATTGGGTCTTCCGCATATAGAAAGGAAGTCCTGCGATGAGTTCCGCACGTGTTTCGCCTTCGAGCACCTGTCCATAATTGCCTCGGCGACCCCGCAGACGTTCGAGGGGCTGGAAGGCTGGAGGGGTGTCTTCGAATTCATAATCAGCACCGAACTCCATGGTGAAGATGCAGTGGGAGGGCATGTAGCCATCGCGTTTGGTCACATTATCGACAAACTCCTGCCATGCATCGAACACGGGATGCAAGTCACGACGTACAGGCAATACACGGTCATTGTCGGTCATATCCACGATGGTACGCACATCGCTGGTCATGTCCTTCTGGGGACGCTGGAAGTGGAAACGGTGCATGCCACTGATGCCCTGCTCATCACGCAACATGCCCACGATGTAGAAACGTGGACGATGCTGAGGAATGCCAAATTCGTGAGGGGAATAGATGTGGCTACGGATGTCGTAGCCCAGTGCATCCAACTTCTGACGAATCACCTTCCAGGTACGTCCCCCATCATGCCCGGGCAAGGCAGAGACATTCTCGAGGAAGATGTATTTGGGATGATGGTAGCGCAGGATGCGACAAATCTCGTCGAAGAGGTTGCCACGTCCCAACTCATCATCAAACCCCTGCTTCTTGCCCGAGAAGGAGAAGGGCTGGCAAGGGAAACCACCACACAGAATCTCGTGAGGGGGAATGTCCTCTTCGCGAATCTTGGTGATGTCGCCATAGATGGGCACATCGGGGAAGTTGATTTTATATAGTCTCTGCAATTTAGGCTGTATCTCAGAGGCAAAGACACATTCGTGCCCCAAACGGGACAGGGCGAGGTGGAAGCCTCCAAGACCAGCGAATAAATCGATAAATTTCAAATTCTTGTCAAGTTTAGCGGTTAAGGGTTAAAGTTTAGAGAAGAGGCTGACGCGATGCGGAGACCTATGAAGGTGAGGAGTCCGTTGAACATCAGCATCTCATATCCGAATTGATAGCCTGTGAGTTGCCGCACCACGACATCAATGACATAGCAGATGAGGGGGGATGCAATGGCGATGTAGGGTACGTATTTCTCTCGTGGTTGCCGCTTGGTGAACATGCCGAAGGCGAAGAGTCCCAAGAGCGGACCATAGGTGTAAGAGACCAAGGTGTAGATCAAATCCATCACACTGCCCGTGCCAATGGCATTGAAGGCAAGGGTGACGATGACGAATGCCCAGAGCATGCCCAAATGCACCCATTTTCGGGTCTGTTCATCCTTCTCCTTGCCCAAGATGTCGATGCAGAAACTGGTGGTGAGTGCCGTTAGGGCTGAATCGGCAGAGGAGAAGGCACTGGCAATGACCCCGATGGTGAAGAAGATGAGACAGGCTGTGCCCATCGTGCCATCGAGCACAATGCCTGCCAACAAATCATCCCCCTTCTCGGGAATGGGCATCCCTTGCTGCTGATAGAGCATCAGCAGGAGAATGCCTAAGGCAAGGAAGAGGAAATTGACAGGAACGAAGAGCACTCCATAGGAGCACATGTCCTTCTGTGCGGCACGCAAGTTCTTGCAGGTGAGGTTCTTCTGCATCATGTCCTGGTCGAGTCCTGTCATGACGATGACAATGAAGATGCCCGAGAGAAACTGTTTCCAGAAGTTCTGCTTAGAAGCGAAATCGGAGAACTCGAAGATGCGTGCATGAGGGTCATTCCATACGGCAGCCATCGCCTCGGAGAAGTCCATGTGGAGCATGGAGGACACCTTCAGCAAGAGCAGGACGAGTGCCAAGATGAGACAAAGCGTCTGCAAGAAATCAGTCCACACCAAGGCACGGATGCCGCTGCGACGGGTGTAGAGCCAAATCAGGAGAAGCGCCACCAGCACAATCACCACATAGGGTACGGAGAAACTGTCTGCCAGGCACATCTGCAAGATGCGGCACACCACATAGAACTTGGCAGCAGCACCCAGCAACTTGCTCAGGATGAAAAAGGAAGAGCCTGTCTTGTAACTCACCGAACCGAAACGATGATTCAGGTAGGTGTAGATGGACGTGAGGCGATACTTATAATATAAAGGTAAGAGGACAAACGCCACGATGATGTAGCCGAACACAAAGCCCAGACACATCTGGAGGTAAGTCATATCGATGCTCATCACCCATCCAGGTACCCCGATGAAGGTCAAGCCCGAGATGCTGGCACCAATCATGCCAAATGCCACCAAGGGCCATGGGGATTGACGATTGCCATTGAAAAAAGCAGCATTGCCACCTCTCCGCCCCACCACGTGGGAGAGAAGCAGCAATACGCTGAAATATAATATCACTGTGATGAGAACCAACATCCCTACTCTTCTGCCGGTTTCTTCATTTGTGCATCTGCATACAACGAGAACTTAGATCCAAAGCCTGGTTGGCTCTCCACATCCAGCAGCAAATCCATTCCTTCTGCGAGTTTCTTCGACACGTGCAATCCAAGTCCCAGACCCGGCACGAAGCCATCATCCTTCCAGAACAAGCCAAATGCCAACTGCTGCTTTTCCTTCGGGAGACCACATCCTGTATCTGCCACGAAGAGTTCTGCACGTTCGGAATTGAAGTGATAATCCACACCGATGAGGATGGAGCCCTTCTTGGTGAACTTCGCGGCATTGCTCATCAACTGGCTCATGATGTACTTGACACGTGTACGGTCATTGTTGATAGTGATGCCTGGCAGAACTGCCAACTCATGCAACTCGACGCCATCAGGAACCAAATCTTTCCATTCGTATGCCAACTCATGCACCAATTCGGAAGCATCAAACTCATTCTTCACATATTGGATACGTCCACTCTCGATACGTGAGAACATGAGGATGTCCTCAATCATGGCAGAGAGGGAGGTGTTGTTTGCCTTGATAATCTTGGCGTATTCTGCCATCTCCTCTTCGGTGAATGCATCGGGTGGCATGCTGACCAAGACATCGCTGAATCCCACGACAGCATTCAGAGGGGTACGAATCTCGTGGCTGATGGTCATGAGGAAGTCTTCCTTCTGATGCGCCTCCTCTGCCAGTTCCATTGCCCTACGCAGATTCTCCTCATAGCGCTTCGTCTCATCAATGTTGATCAAAATACCGTCCACATTCTTCTTACCAGTCTTCGCGTCGAACATCACAACAAAGCGCAATTGCCACCAACGGAAGTTGTCCTTCTGGTCAACGTCTGCACAGATTTCGTAACTGTGCGTTCCCTGAATGTCGATTGCCTGCATGATGAGCGGTATCTCGCTGGAGTGGTCGGGATGCACATGTGAGATGATTTCCCTCAGATTAGCCTCTGTACGAACGGTATGGCTATCAGCACCATGCAGTGCCATCTGACGCATCTCCGCACGCTTCGTCACACCATCAATCAGGATCTGAGCCGTACGGTTCTTCCATGACTGCAACACCAAGATGATGGAACCAATGGCCGTGATGAAGATGAAAGCGATGATAATCCATGTAGCGTAGGTATAAACCGGTGAAATCTTCTCGATAGGTGCTCGCACAATGGTGAAGCGGTTCTTGTAATCCTTGTATTCCAAACCCAACTTCTCCATTGCATCATAGTCCATGTAGTAGTTCTTCTGGTGCGTCATACCCACAAATGAAGCCATGTCAGCACCTTTCAGAATGTCGGCAGCCACACGTGCCATATCTGTACCCACCGTCTCGTAACCAGCAAAGTAACCGCACAGATAACGTCCACGACCATCGCCAAATCCTGCTTTCACTGCCGTGAATTGCGGTCTTCCTGTCTTATCGGCAATGGCAGAACTGTAGAGGTCCTTCTTCACTGCCACAGATGGATAGAGCCATGAATGGGTATAGATTCTCCTCAGGTTCTGATAACCCACTTCCTGATCTTCCTCGGAACCAGCAGAATTGCGTTCAGGAGACTCTGTCGAATACACCAGCACCACCACACTATCCTTCCAAGTGGTATAGAAATCTTCATCTCCCACAATCTCCACATGGAAATCGGAGTTGTCCACATAAGGAGGACGTGCAATGGCTTGTCTCAGTTCTGAACGAATCATGGAATCCTGCTCGAAGAAGTCCAATTCAATCTCCACGCAATTCTTTCCTGTCATTTCCGAAGCCAAGTTGATGTTCGTGCAGTAGTCAATCGGGTCATTGATGACCACAATGTTGTTATGCTTTCGGATGTATTCCCATTTGGGGTGATGCAAGCCACCAAAGATGATAGGAATCGTATCCAATGCCGCAATATCACCCTTCTTTCGCCAATCAATCAAATCGCATGCAGCACGGTCACCTTCTGTCATCACGATATCTGGGAACCATTTCAGTTTTTCAATAGAATCCTTTACGGCAAAGTGCACGGCTTTGGTGCTCTGCATGGGGTTCTCCAAATCCAGGTAAACATGCTTGATGTCGGCATTGACACCATTGCTGCGGAACACCTGCAACATCTTGTCATTGAACTCCCGATACCCATCATGTCCCTTTTCGTAACTGTGGAAAATCAGCACATTCGCCTGCTTCACCTCATCCTCACCATATCGGGTGGTACAAGAAGATGGTATCAACACGCCAAGACCCAACGTGATAATCAGAAGGAGACATTCCACAATCTTCGACAAGCGGAAGAAGAACTTACTGCCCTTGCCCACTTCACTCTCCACACCAATGGTTCCGCCCTGCTTCTCCATAATCGTCTTACTGATGTTCAAGCCCAAGCCTGTACCCTTATCTGTCTCGTTCACCTTGATGTAGCGCTCGAACAACTGTGCCTGCTTCTCTGGTGCCACACCAATACCTGTATCTCTGACGTACACTTCCAATTTGTCGGGGTCATCCTCCATGTGCTTCCATCCCAAGGTGACACTTCCTTCTGTCGTGAACTTGAAGGCATTGCTCAAGAAGTTGTTCACCACCTGCTTGGTACGTGTCGCATCGATATTGACCGTTGCATCGGGTTCTCCCATTTCCAGTTTGAATTCCAGATGGGTAGGAGCAATGATGTAGTTGGTCTTGTAGCACTCATCCACCAGTTTCTGGATGGACATCGGCTTCTGAATGATTTCGAGGTCACCCGTCTCAATCTGAGCCTTCTCCATCACACTGTCAATCATGTTCAGAATCATGTCGGTGTTCTGATGAATCACCTCGCCATACATCTCTCGTTCACCCTCCTCGAAGGTCATGCCAGGAGTGGTCAACATGGTGGAGAAACCTGTCACAGCACCCAGTGGTGTACGGAGGTCATGGCTGATGTTTGCCAAGAAATTCTCTTTCAATGCCACCTGACTCGCCAGAATCTGTGCCTGTTCCAGTTTTTCCTCTGTCTCCTTCTTCTGGTCAATATTCAGCAGCAATCCATAGAGTTCGCCTGTCTTAGCAGATTCTTCTGTTGCCGTGTACATCACCTCAGCCCAATACCAATTCTGTCCACCATCAGGCGTCAGATGCAGACGCACCGTCTTTCTGCCACGCTGATTACGGAAATTCTTCAAGAAATCAAACGACGCCTTACTGTCCTCATGTATGTGGGCTTCCACCTCCTCCACATTCATACGGTTCGGCACTTTGAAGTATTCACAGAACTGCCGTCCAAACGTAAATACGTCATCCTTGAGGAACCAGTATGTATCCTTTGCATTGGAGAACATCAGATCGTGCACCTTCTCTTCATACTGCAATTCCTCCACCAAGTTCATCTGTCCCTTCCATCTCCACTGCAACATGGCATAGACAATGACATAAATGATGATACCAATCAGCAGGATGAGCACACCCACCTCAACGGCAAACTCCAAGGGCTTCTCCAGATAGAAGGGCGCGTTGACGATTTTGAAATTATCGCTATACACACTGTATGGCATCTTGGGGAACATCTCCTGCATGGCATTCCAATCCAGATAGTAATCGCTGGAATGCATACTGATAGGTAGGGAACGAGCATTTTCACCTCTCAGGATACGAACAGCATACGCCACCTCATCTTCCACCTGTGTCTGCGTGCTAGTGAAATAACCACCCAAGAACCTCACGTTCATGGGGTCATTGAATTGTTCACGAACACAAGTGAACTGAGGGGTCATGGTATGGTCAATGATGGCATTGCTCATCAGACTGCTTCTCACCTGCAACTGAACCATTTCCTTTGCCTTCTGATAGAAGAAACCTGTCGTGATTTTTCCGATAGAATCCGACTCGCCCTCCGCACAGTTCCTGTAAGGGAATGCTGCTGAGACAAAGTTCACGACAGCAATACCTGGATAATTCTTCTTCAGGAATTCCTCATTAAAATTCTTCAGTTTGAAGTCTGAATTGTTGACGTACTTCGTGGAATCACGAAGTTCTTCCTCGAACTGATTGCGCAATCTGATATCACTTTCACGATAGTCCAACTCTATCGTCACACACTGTGTCTTGGCAATCTTCATCACCATCTCGATGTTACGAGCCAAATCTATTTTGTCCTCAAAACCCGTGATGTAAGGGAAAACAGACAAGGAATCGCGCAACAAAGAACTGACACCCGCAAACACAAGCGGAGTATTCTGGAAGACGGAATCACGTGACATGTAGGTCATCACCCATTCCGTCACAGGGTCGTCATTCAGCAGGATAACCTCAGGCTTCCACTCCTTGATTTGCTTTTCATAAGTAGGCCAATCAAATTGCTTCACCACATCTCCAGAACGGTGTAACATATTAGCATAGATATGGTGGATGTCCACCGCCATATCATGACTCTTGAAGGCATCTTCCATGCATTTGGAAAAAAGTTCCTTTTCTTCTCCAATGCTATCCCAGGAGTGGATGACCACTACACTGCGACGAGGTCCCTGCGACCTGGCTATATTGCTCACCTTACTACACGAACCCAACAATGTAATGACGACAACTATCAGTAAAGGTAAGAGTTTAGACATATTATTCTTATTTTTCATGTCTGTGTGTCTTTATAGATTACGCTTGCAAAGATACAAAAAAATCCATAGTCACAAATAAAAAACAAAAAAAATGCATGAAAAGAGAATTTTTTCTGTAATAAACCCTACTTTTTCTGCCTTTATGGGGGTCAAAATATCAAATCAGTGCGTCAAACACCAGTTTTTCACCCTTTCCAGATTTTTTTCCGCATGAAAGTCTGAGTGATTCCTCTCGTGGCAAGATAAACCACAAAAGCAATCCACAACCCATGATTGTTCCAAATGGGCACCAAAGAGAAATAGAGCAAGAAGAAAATCACCATGCCCGAAGCCATGGAAATGAGCATCCCCTTGGTGGCTGTAGCACCAATATAAATGCCATCCCAAATAAAGGCAGCCATACCGCACAAGGGGAAGAGGAGTGTCCATGGTTGATAGATTTGAGCGGCATCCAGTACTGTCACATCATTGGTAAGGAGTGCCAGGAAGGGCTTGCCCAACAGGAAATACGCCAAGGTGAAGAGGGCTGCCACACCCCATCCCCAACGGAACAGATGACGCACCGTATCATCATAAATACCTCGCATACGTCCTCCTATCGCCTTGCCCACCATGGCTTCACCAGCAAAGGCAAAGCCATCCATGATGTAACTGTAAAGCGTGAAGAGTTGCATCAGCATGGTGTTCACTGCCAGTTCCGTATCACCTTGTTTGGCTCCTGCCGCAATAAAGAAGAAATGCACCAGAATGAGGCAACAAGTACGCAGGAAGATGTCCTTGTTTAGGGAGAAAAACTTCACCAATGCAGGCCTTGTCAATACCGTCTTTTTCTGATAGTACTTCTTGATTCTCAAGTAATAAGGCGTGAAGAATAAAAGTGCAGATACAAGTCCAATGTATTGTGCCAGCACCGTACCCAATGCCACACCCTCTATCTTCATACCCCATCCATACACCAAGGCGAAACTCAGCACGATGTTTGCCACATTCTGAATCATTGCCACCATCATCGGTGCTTTCGAATTCTGCATCCCCACAAACCAGCCCGTCAAGACGAACAGCATCAAAGCAGCGGGAGCCCCCCATATACATATATTAAAATATGTACACGTGAAAGCCATCACTTCGGATGAAGGATGAATGATGTACAACGCCCCTTCCCTGATGGGCACTTGCAGACAGAGCATCACCGCAGAAATCACGATGGCAACCAGCAAGGATCTTTGCATCACTGCTGCCACCTCCGTCAGATTCCTTGCTCCCAATGCCTGAGCCGTCATGCCACTCGTACCCATTCGTAGAAAGGCAAACATCCAATAGATGATGTTGAACAGCATGCCACCCACCGCAATGGCACCGATATACGCCGCAGAACCCAGATGTCCCGTGATAGCGACATCCACCAAGCCCAACAACGGTACCGTGATGTTCGACACGATACTCGGTAGGGCAATGTGCAATATCTGTCTGTTTCTGAGGTTCATTGCTTCAAATACGCTGCCAACATCTCCGCACAGCGTTCTCCATCCACACCCGCACTCACGATTCCTCCAGCATAACCCGCTCCTTCACCACAAGGGAAGAGCCCTTGCAATCGTACATGCTGCAAAGTTTCCCTGTCACGAAGAATACGAACAGGTGCTGAAGTACGTGTCTCCACACCTATCATCACTGCTTCATTCGTCAGGAATCCATGACATGCTTTGCCGAAATTACGAAAACCCTGTTGGAGACGCTTCGACACGAAGTCTGGCATCCAGAAGTGCATGGGAGTGCTGATGAGTCCTGGGGTATAGGAAGACTTGGGCAAGTCATAACTTCCCTTATTGTTCACGAAATGTGCCATTCGCTGTGCTGGAGCCGTCTGCTTGCGGTTACCCTGTATCCATGCCATATATTCGAGTTCTTCCTGAAACTCCATCATCATGAGGGGAGACCTCTCTTTCTGCAAATCCTCTACATGCAACTCCACCACCATGCCCGAGTTGCTCCAAGGACTGTTACGTTGGGAGTTGCTCATGCCATTCACCACGATTTGGTTAGGTCCACTCGCAGCAGGTACCACCGTACCACCAGGGCACATACAGAAGGAATACACACCGCGTCCATCTACCTGAGTGACAAACGAATACTCAGCAGCAGGCAGATACTCGCCCCTACCCTCCTTGCGATGGTATTGAATCTGGTCAATGAGTTCTGAAGGATGTTCCAGTCGTACACCCACCGCAATATCCTTCGCCTCTATCTCAATGCCCTGTGCATACAGATAGCGATAAACATCACGGGCACTATGTCCTGTTGCCAAGATAACGGGTCCCAGGAACGTCACTTCACCACCATCCGACTGCACACATTTCACACCCACGACTGTTGTCTGTTGTCCGTTGTCCGTTGTCTGTAATACTTCCACCATTTTCGTCTCGAAATGCACTTCACCACCACAACGAATAATCGTGTTGCGCATCGCCTCGATGATGTTTGGTAATTTGTCCGTACCCAAATGCGGATGGGCATCTGCCAAGATGCTCGTACTGGCACCATGCTGACAGAACACGTTCAAAATTTTCTCCACATTGCCACGTTTCTTGCTGCGCGTATAGAGTTTGCCATCCGAAAAAGCACCTGCACCACCCTCTCCAAACGAGTAATTCGATTCGGGATTCACTGTCTGAGTACGAGAAATCTGTGCGATATCCTTCCGACGTTCATGCACACTCTTGCCTCTCTCCACCACGATGGGACGCACCCCCAACTCAATCAATCGCAAAGCAGCAAAGAGTCCTCCAGGGCCAGCACCCACAACCACTGCCTGTGGCTTCCCCTCCACATTCGGATAGTCCACGCGCTCAAAGGCATCATCCTCAGGCAGTTCATCCACATACACCCGCACTTTCAGATTCACAAAGATGGTGCGTTGACGGGCATCAATACTCCTTTTCAGCACCCTCACAGCCGTCACATGCTCCACTGCCAACCCTTCCTCTTCCTGCAAAAACTGCTTGATGCCCTGTTCATTTGCCGCCACCTCAGGCAGAACCCTAATTTGATACTCTTTTATCATAGTTTTTCGAGTTTTGTTTGCAAAGGTACAAAAAAAATCACTATCTTTGCACAAATAAACATCAACAACATGGAAAACTATATTGTTTCGGCACGTAAGTACCGTCCGATGACGTTTGATACAGTCGTTGGACAGGGTGCCTTGACCGTGACGCTGAAGAATGCCATTCAAAGCGGAAGGTTGGCACATGCGTACCTGTTCTGTGGTCCTCGTGGTGTGGGCAAAACAACCTGTGCCCGTATCTTTGCAAAGACCATCAACTGTCTCCATCCCCAACCCAATGGTGAGGCTTGTGGAGAGTGTGAGTCATGCAAGGCGTTCAACGAACAGCGATCCTACAACATCCACGAACTGGATGCCGCTTCGAACAACTCCGTAGAGGACATTCGAGTGCTCATCGAGCAAGTGCGGATACCACCCCAGATTGGTAAGTACAAGGTATTCATCATCGACGAGGTGCACATGCTCTCACAGGCAGCCTTCAATGCCTTCCTAAAGACATTGGAAGAACCTCCTCAGCATGCCATCTTTATCCTTGCCACCACGGAGAAGCACAAGATTCTTCCCACCATCATGAGCCGTTGTCAGATTTATGACTTCAAGCGCATGAGTGTGAATGACATTGTGGGGCACTTGAAGCATGTGGCAGAGCAAGAGAACATCAAAGTGGAAGAGGCGGCACTGAACATCATTGCACAGAAGGCAGATGGTGGTATGCGTGATGCACTGAGCATCTTCGACCAGGTGGCATCTTTCTGCAGTGGCAACATAACCTATCAGCAGACCATCGAGAACTTGAACGTGCTCGATTACGACTATTATTTCCGCTTGACAGATTATTTCCTCGAAGGGAAGATCACCGAGTGCATGCTGACTCTGAACGAGATTCTTTCAAAGGGCTTCGAGGGGCAGTATTTCATTACAGGACTGTCAAGCCACTTCCGTAATCTGCTGGTGAGTCAAGATGCACAGACAGCAGAACTGATTGAGGCAAGTGAAGAGGTACGTAACCGATACAAGGAACAGGCACAGAAATGCCAACCGAAGTTCCTCTTCCGTGCAATGAAACTGGCAAACGACTGTGACCTTAACTACAAGCAGAGCCAAAACAAGCGACTGCTAGTGGAAATCACCCTCATCGAGATGGCACAACTCTCCTCCGATGACGGGGACTCTTCTGGGCTTTGCCCTACGAAGATTCTAAAACCCATATTTAAGGCATTAGTCCCCCAGCCCCCAAAGGGGGAGGGCTCACGCGATGTTGCTCAGAAACAAATAGATACTCCTAAGAAAGTAACGCAGCAGGGAACTTCCAAAGTTACTCAAACACCACGAACGCCTAACGCTGCGTCAGCCCTCCCCCTTCGGGGGTTGGGGGGCTTCTCCATTCGCCATCAGTTGAACAGCAACAAAAATCAACAGACAACCCCTGTGCAGGAGACTGTGGCAGCACCCACTTTCGAGAATCGCCCTGTCGATCCTACGGACTTGGTCGTGGCATGGAGAGAGTTTGCGAAGAATCTGCCTCAAGAAGACAGAGCCATGTCGTTTCAGATGGACAACATGGAACCTCTGTTGCAGGAAGATGGACAAACGGTACTGGTGGTGGTGGACAACCCGTCGGTGCAGAATGAACTCCACAAGATGCAACCCCGCATTGAGGCATACCTGCATCAGCGATTGCAAAACACCACGTTGAAGTTGACCACCCGTCAGCGAGAAGCCAAGGAAAAGCGTCGTGTGCTCAGTCGTCGGGAGATGTTCAACGAGATGCTGAAACAGAGTGAGGCTTTGCGGAAACTGAAAGAAGAATTTGAATTGGAATTGGCGTGATGGGAAAAGGGAAATTAGCAAAATTTGCGGAGATGGCGGAGAACCCGCTGGTGGTGGAGTGTCCCTTCTGGCTCTTGCAGAAGGAGGGGTTTCCATTGAAGGGAAAGTGGCATGAAGAGTTCTTCAAGAACAACAACCCCATCGTGCTGGAACTGGGTTGTGGACGTGGAGAATACACCATTGGATTGGCTCGACGCTTCCCTGACAAGAACTTCATTGGTGTGGACATCAAGGGTGCCCGCATGTGGCATGGTGCCAAGACTGCTTTGGAGGAAGGCATGAAGAACGTAGCGTTTCTGCGTACCAACATCGAGTGCATTGCTGGTTTCTTTGCCCCGGATGAAGTGGCAGAACTCTGGCTCACTTTCTCTGACCCTCAGATGAAGAAAGCTACCAAGCGCCTCACCTCCACCTACTTCATGGAGCGATACAGGAAGTTCCTCGTGGATGGTGGACTCATCCATGTGAAGACAGACTCCAACTTCCTTGCCACTTACACGAAATATATGGTGGAGAAGAACAAACTCCCTCTCCTCCGATGTTCTTTCGACCTCTACGGACAACAGACAACGGACAACAGTCAACAGACAACGGACAACGGACAACGGACATGTGACCCTTCCCTCACAGAAATCCGCACCTATTACGAAAGCATGTGGTTGGAACGTGGCATCCCTATCAAGTACCTGCAATTCCAATTGCCCCAAAACGGTACCCTCGAAGAGCCCGACATCGAGATTCCTGTCGATGGCTACCGCTCTTATAATCATCAAGTTGTATCAACGAAAAAGACTGGAAAATGACAATATATCCTAAACTCATACACGATGCACTTGCTACCGTGCGCTATCCTGGCAACGGCAAGAGCATCATGGAGAACGAGATGCTGGAGGATGACCTTCGCATCGATGGCATGAAGGTGTCCTTCTCATTGATTTTCGAGAAGGAGACTGACCCTTTCAAGAAATCTGTGGTCAAGGCAGCGGAGGCAGCCATCAAGACCTTTGTGCATCCCGATGTGGAAGTGACCATCGGCACCAAGGCAAAGACTGCCCTACCCCCAGAGCCCGACAAATTGCTAGCTGGTGTGAAGAACATCATCGCTGTCAGTTCAGGTAAGGGCGGTGTGGGCAAATCTACTGTCACTGCCAACCTCGCCATTGGACTCGCCAAACTCGGTTATCGGGTGGGACTGCTCGACACCGACATCTTTGGTCCTTCCATGCCCAAGATGTTTGGTGTGGAGGAAGAACGTCCCTACGCCACTCAAGTAGAGGGCAGAGACCTCATCGTGCCTATCGAGAAGTATGGCGTGAAACTCCTCTCCATTGGCTTCTTCGTCAATCCCGACGAGGCAACCTTGTGGCGTGGTGGCATGGCTTCCAATGCCCTCAAACAACTCATCACAGAAGCACAATGGGGTGACCTCGACTACTTCATCCTCGATACTCCTCCTGGCACCAGCGACATCCACTTGACCCTGCTTCAGACCCTTGGCATCACAGGTGCTGTCATCGTTTCCACCCCTCAACAGGTGGCATTGGCAGATGCTCGCAAGGGCATTAACATGTACATGAACGAGAAGGTAAATGTGCCTATCCTTGGACTTGTCGAGAACATGGCGTGGTTCACTCCTGCCGAACTCCCCGAGAACAAATACTACATCTTCGGCAAGGAGGGTTGCAAGCAACTGGCTGAGGAACTCAACGTGCCCCTCTTGGCACAGATACCGCTCATCCAGTCAGTATGTGAGGAGGGTGACAAGGGCGAGCCTGCTGTGCTCAATCCTGCCTCTCCCGAAGGCATCGCCTTCATGAGTCTGGCTGCCAAGGTGGTGACACAAGTGGACAAGCGGAACATGGCACAAGCACCCACTCAACGAGTGACAGTTGACAAATCATGAGGAAGCAGCAGAAGTCCATTGCCCATCACATCAGTTTGTTCTTTCGGAAGCATTTCACCGAAAGGGCGTTGTATGCGCAACTTCATCCTCTGCCCAAGAAAGCCAGAAGACTCTCCTCACCCCAGCAGTTCACCTACCCCTTCTGTTACCGCCCCCACAAGATTTGCCAACTCGTGGCGAATCAGGTCATCAACTATTGCTACAACACCCCTGAGATGGTGCCGAAGGAAGGGAAGATGTTCGGCATCCTCATCGTGGAGTACAAAGGTGAGCGCTACTACCTTCGTGCCTTCTCAGGCATCTACAATGGCTCCTATCACCACAAGGGCTTCGTGCCTCCTATCGTGGATTTGCAAGACCCCAAAGGGCATTTCCGTCAAGAGGAACAGGAGATTGTGGCCATCACCCAACAGATTCAGAGGCTGTATGGTTCCCTTCCAAACGAGTCTTCCGCCAAAGAGGACACACTCACAGAGATAACCCGACTCAAAGCCTTGCGTAAGGAGAAGTCACAGGAACTGCAGACGTGGACCTTCCACCAGTTCCGTATGAAGAATGCTGAGGGAGGAGAAGCAGACCTCATCGATATTTTCAAGGATTACAAATCACCCTTCCCCGAAGAGGAGTACATTGCCTACAAGGAAGGGCGCATCACCGTCAAACCCAAAGGGAAGTATGGTGTACCTCCTGGTGGTGCAGGCGAATGTTGCTTGCCCAAGATGCTGCAATATGCCTATCTGCATGGGCTCAAACCCATCTGCATGGAGGAGTTCTGGATTGGTCCTTCGAAGGGCAACCAGATGCGGGTGGAGAAGAACTTCTACCCTGCTTGCCAACACAAGTGCGTACCCATCCTCACCTTCATGATGCAAGGACTGAACGTGGAGGAGAATCCCCTCTTCGAACGTGCCCGTCAACTGCTTGACGAGGTGCGCATCCTCCACGAAGAGGAGGACTTCATCATTGTCTATAAACCCTCGGGACTTCTTTCCGTGCCCAGCAAGAATCATGGCGAGCCCTCCCTGCAAGCCCATCTTCTCAGCCAGAATCCCAACCTGCACCTCATACATCGTCTGGATCAGGACACATCAGGTGTGATGATTGTGGCAAAGACCCCTGAGGCGTGTGGCTGGATTCAGAAACTCTTCACGGAGCACCTCATCAAGAAGAAGTATGTGGCACTATTAGAAGAAGGGGAGACGGCAACCCCTACAGGCACCATCTCCCTTCCTTTATCCAGAAATCCTTTCGATTCTCCGCGTCAAGTCGTTGACCATCGCTTCGGCAAGCCCGCATCCACTTATTATGAGTTCACCGGTCCTAACCGCATTGAACTCTATCCTGAGAGCGGACGCACGCACCAACTCCGTGTCCATTGTGCACATCCCGAAGGGCTTGGACGTCCCATCAAGGGCGACATCCTCTATGGCACCGCCTCCGACCGTCTCTATCTACATGCAGAGACCCTCGGATTCTGCCATCCCCTCACCGGGAAGTGGGTGCATTTTACAGCCCCAAGTCCTTTTTGATGGCATCCACCTTTGCCTTCGCATCGGCAGTGGCAGAAGGATAGCACTTCGCACATCCCATCTCACCCTTCACCTCCACGTAGAACTTAATCTTCGGCTCGGTGCCTGATGGGCGCACAGAGATTTTGGTACCATCGGCAGTGAACCACTGGAGCACATTGCTCGTGGCTGGCATGTCAATGGAAGAAATCTTGCCATTCTCCACCTGCGTCAGGGTCTTGTAGTCCTTCACGCACACCACAGGGCTGCCACCCAACGATGTTGGAGGTGTCTTGCGGAAGTCTTCCATCATCTGCTTGATTTCGTCAGCACCCGACTTACCAGGCTTCGTCACGCTGATGGCGTTCTGATAAGCGAAACCATAGTCGAGATAAATCTTCATGAGCAGATCATAGAGCGTCATGCCATTATCCTTTGCCCATGCAGCAATCTCACAAAGCAGACAGATGGAGGCAGGACTGTCCTTGTCACGCACCTTGTCGAATGGCAGGTAACCGAACGATTCCTCACCACCGCCAATATACTTCTTCACGCCCTCAGAAAGTTTGATTTCACGGGCAATCCACTTGAAGCCTGTATAGACATCGCGAATCTCCACGTTGTTGCGATTCGCAATCTCAGCGATGGTCTCTGTCGTCACGATGGTCTTCACCATGAACTCGTTGCCCTTCAACTGACCCAACTTCTTCTTGTTCTCAATAATATAATAAGAGAGCATCAATGCCGTCTGGTTACCGTTCAGGATGCACCACTCACCCTTCGGATCGCGGCACACCACAGCGAGGCGGTCAGCATCGGGGTCAGAAGCCAGCACGAGGTCAGCATTCAGTTTCGTACCCAACTGCATACCGAGGGTCATTGCCTCAGAGTTCTCAGGGTTAGGCGACACCACCGTTGGGAAGTTGCCGTCAATCACCATCTGCTCCTTCACCACGTTGATGTTCTGGAAGCCCCAAGTGCGGAGGGCAGCAGGAATGATGACACGACCCGTACCGTGCAATGGAGAGTAAACAATGCAGAGGTCCTTCTGACGGTTAATCACCTCCTGATCCACCAGTGCCTCATGCACAGCGTTCAGGTAGTCAATGTCCATCTCGCCACCGATAATCTGGATGAGGTCATTGTTAGGCGTGAACTTCACCTGGTCAATCGTCACCTTGTTCACCTCGTCGATGATGCCCGTGTCGTGCGGAGCCAGCACCTGTGCACCGTCATCCCAATAAGCCTTGTAGCCATTGTACTCGCGTGGGTTGTGGCTTGCGGTGATGTTCACACCAGCCTGTGCACCCAACTGACGGATGGCGAAAGAAATCTCAGGCGTAGGACGCAGGCTCTCGAAGAGATATGCCTTGATGCCGTTGGCAGAGAAGATGTCAGCCACCGTCTCGGCAAAGAGACGAGAGTTGTTGCGGCAGTCATGACCCACCACCACGCTGATGTCCTTCTTACCGGCAAACGCCTTGTTGATGTAGTTGGCAAAGCCCTGAGTGGCCATGCCCACGATGTACTTGTTCATGCGGTTCGTACCCGCACCCATGATACCGCGCAAACCGCCAGTACCAAATTCCAGATTCTGATAGAATGCATCGATGAGGGCAGTCTTGTCCTCATTGTCGAGCATCACCTTCACTTCTGCCTGTGTCTCGGCATCAAACGCTGGCGACAGCCACTTCTGTGCTTCCGCCGTACACTGCTTAATCAGTTCGTTGTCCATCATATTAAATTTTTAGTAGTGATATGTTTTTGCAAAGGTAAGAAAATAAAATGAAAAGTGAAAAGTGAAAAGCGAAAAAATTTATTTCATCAAATACTTCTCACCCGTCTCCTCCACAATTTGCTTTCTGAACCCCTCAGGATAGCCAGGGCGGTCGGGTTCCTGTGCCTTGCCGTGAGCCGTCTTCTTGAAATTCATGCGCAGGGGGTCCACCTCCTCCACCTTCTTCACCGCCATGTCCAGGTGCTTCACCATCAGGTATTCAAACAGATGCGTCCACGTAGCCATCATCATGTTCGACTTGATGAGCGCGGCATCGGTCAGGTACTTCACCAACGCCTCCTGCCCCTCATCCTTGAGCAACTGGAGAGGATACTCAGCCATGAGATCCCCGTCTTCAATCCCCACCTCCATCTCCTCACGTTGCCTCAGCACGTCAGGGAACATCTTCTCATAGTAGGGATACACCATGTTCGCCACCGCATTCTGCACCCAGAAGGCACTCTCCCACGAGAAGGTCACGTCGTCTTGCACTTTCTCCATCCTACGGAAGCACTTGGGCACCTCCGTGATGCAGCAGTTGAGCGGCACGAAGGGGGCCATGTTAGGGTCATCATTCGTCACCCACACAATGCCTCCGATGGCATCAGGATATTTCGCACGCATCTGACCCACGAAGCAGAAACTCGTCTGCTGAGTCGACACAGGGCGTTCGTTGAAGTACTTCTTCCCTTCACTCTCCCACTCCAGCGGTGTGGGTCGGTAAGGCATGTTGTAGGCACCAGCGCCCAGTTCATTCCGGATGTCGAAGGGAGTGCCCTCATAGTGGTCGCGCATGGCGTTCATCACATCCTTCACCGTCACCTTCTGCTTAGGCTTCATATAGAGCGGCATCTCCCCCTTCAGGTCATTGCCCTTCGCATACTCCACATATTGTTCCATCCCGTCACAGAAACGGTTGAAGATGCTCCACACACGTGCCTCACAATAACGCACGGCACCGAAATTATTCGGGGAATAGGCATCGCGGAACGAGAACTCCGCATCTTTACCCGTAAAATAGCCCTTCTCTCGGGCAAAACTGATGACATCCCTCGAACGCAGCACCGACTTCTTGTCGTACTGGTTCAGACGGGTGATGCGGCTCTGGTTGGCATGGGCAGACACACAATCGTCGGGGATGCGCACAGCCACCCACACGGCACCTTTCTCCCCCTCACCCTTTCCAATCATGTCCATCACCCAGGCCTCGTTCTTGTCAGCAATCGAAAAACTCTCCCCTTCCGAGCAATAGCCATAAGTGTCCACCAGCGACGTCATGATACTGATGGCCTCACGGGCAGTAGCAGCACGTTCCAGGGCGATGTAGATCAGCGAGCCATAGTCCATCATCCCCTCCGTCTTACACAATTCCTCACGACCCTCGAAAGTCGTCTCCGTGATGCTCACCTGCTTCTCGTTCATCTGTCCCACCACCGTGTACGTCCTTTCTGCCTGCGGAATCTCACCCAGATACTTGTTCGTGTCCCACTCATACACCTTGCGCATCTCCCCCTTCGCATGCACCCCACCCAGATGGTGATAGATGTTCCCGAACATACCATACGCATCGGCATTGTAACTCACAAACACGCTGCCATCCGCACTCGCACCCTTACCCACGATGATGTTGGTACATGCCAGCATCGACACAGCCGGCATCGCCCACACGCAAAATGACATGATCAAATTCTTGATTTTCATAGATAAATTCGTTTTTGTGGGGACAAAGGTAGTAAAATTATTTGGTTCTTCCAATAAGAATCTGTATTTTTGTACCCAAAATGGATATGGAACAGAAGAAAGCCATCATCATCGGTGCCACCTCCGGCATCGGGCTGGAAATGGTCAAGGTGCTCACCTCCCAAGGTTGGCAGGTGGGCATTGCAGGGCGTCGCCAAGACAGGCTGCAGCAGATTCAGAGCCAGAACCTCGATGTCGTCGCCACCGAGTGCATCGACATCACACAGCCCGACGCACCCCGTCGTCTGCTCACCCTCATCGGCAAGACGGGTGGCATGGACCTCTATTTCCACAGCGCAGGCATCGGCTATCAGAACCCCACCCTCGACTTCGACAGGGAGATGTCCACCTGTGCCACCAACGTCATGGGCTTCACGCAGATGGTCAACACCGCCTTCCACTACTTCGAGGAGCATCCCGAGCGCCCCGCCCACCTCGCTGTCATCAGCAGCATTGCAGGGACACGCGGATTGGGTGCCGCCCCAGCCTACTCCTCCACCAAGCGCTACAACAATCATTATATGGAATGTCTCACCCAACTCTGCCATATTCGAGGCATTCGCCACATCCACCTCCACGACATCCGTCCAGGCTTTGTGCGCACCCCCCTCCTGGCAGACGGGCATCACTACCCCTTCCAACTCGACCCCCACAAGGTGGCTCTCTCCATTGCCAACGGCATTCGCCACAACCGCGCCATTATCACCATCGACTGGCGCTATCGCCTCCTCGTCTTCTTCTGGCGACTCATCCCCCGCTGGCTCTGGGTGAGAATGAAAGTGATATCCTAAAAATTGACAAAAAGAAGGGCATCCGACCATCGGGTGCCCTTGTTATGTATGAGTAAGCCCATTTAACTCTCTTTTTACAACCAAATTTACTAAAAGTCTTTCATTTTTACACTATTTTTAATTATTTTTGATACAAATTGAAAGTTTTTTGAAAATAATTGCAATAAAATGAAACAAATGTATTACCTTTGCAGCCGAAAACAAATATTGACAACTCAATAAACACAGACTACAATGGTAAAACGTAATTTAGGATTGTACAGCAAAGCCTACGAGCATGATGCTTGTGGCGTGGGCATGGTGGTCAACATTCATGGTGGTAAGAGCCATGAGTTGGTGGACAATGCGCTGAAGGTGCTGGAGAACATGGAGCACCGAGGCGCCGAAACACGCGACAAGACAGGTGACGGCGCTGGCATCATGGTGCAGATTCCGCACGAGTTCATCCTTTTACAGGGTATTCCTGTGCCTGAAAAGGGTAAGTATGGCACAGGATTGGTGTTCTTGCCCAAGGACGCCAGAGCACAGGAAGACATTCTCCGTGTGATGATTGAGGAGATTGAGCGCGAGGGACTGACACTGATGCACATGCGCACGGTGCCCACTTGTCCTGAGGTGCTGGGTGTGGGCGCACGCGAGGTGGAGCCCGACATCAAGCAGATTTTTGTCACGGGAGTAAGCGAAGAGAAAGTTGAGACTTTTGACCGTATGTTATATAAGGTACGCAAGAGAATTGAGAACCGCATCACGGATGAGGACTTCTATGTGTGCTCGTTGAATAGCAAGAACATCATCTACAAGGGTATGTTGACGAGCGGACAGTTGAGGAGATATTTCCCCGACCTGTCAAGCCCTTATTTCACGAGCGGTTTGGCGCTGGTTCACTCACGCTTCTCTACGAACACCTTCCCGACATGGAGTCTGGCACAGCCTTTCCGTCTCTTGGCACACAATGGTGAAATCAACACGATTCGTGGTAACAGGGGTTGGATGAAGGCGCGTGAGAGTGTGTTGAGCAGCGAGGCGCTGGGCGACATCAAGGACATCCGTCCTATCGTGCAGGAGGGCATGAGTGACTCTGCCAGCCTGGATAACGTATTTGAGTTCCTCATCATGAGCGGACTCTCCTTGCCGCAGGCGATGGCAATTCTGGTGCCTGAGAGTTTCAACGACAAGAACCCCATCAGCGAAGACCTAAAGGCTTTCTACGAATATCATTCTATCCTGATGGAGCCTTGGGATGGTCCTGCCGCCCTACTCTTCTCCGATGGACGGTATGCTGGTGGTATGTTGGACAGAAACGGTCTGCGCCCCAGCCGTTACACCATCACGAAGAACGGCATGATGGTCGTGGCTTCGGAAGTGGGTGTGATGGACTTCGAGCCTAACGATGTGGTGAGCAAGGGCCGTCTGCAACCCGGTAAGATTCTGCTCATCGACACGCAGGAGGGCAAGATATACTATGATGGCGAAATCAAGGAAAAACTCGCCAAGGCACATCCATACCGCGAATGGCTCTCGACGAACCGCATCCAGTTGGAGAAGTTGAAGAGTGGTCGTCACGTGGAGAACAGCGTGGAGAACTACGAACGCAAGCTCATCAACTTTGGCTTCGGACAGGAAGACATCGACAAGACGGTGGTGCCAATGGCGACAGCAGGTCAGGAGCCTGTAGCAGCGATGGGTAATGACACCCCTTTGGCAGTCATCAGTGACCGTCCACAGATTTTCTTCAACTACTTCCGTCAGCAGTTCGCACAGGTGACGAACCCCGCCATTGACCCGATTCGTGAGGAGTTGGTGATGTCGTTGACAGAGTATATCGGTGCGGTGGGAACAAACATCCTCACCCCTGATGCTTCGAACTGCAAGATGGTGCGTCTGCCACAACCTGTGCTGACGAACACGCAGTTGGACATCCTCTGCAACATCCGCTATAAGGGCTTCAAGACGAAGAAACTCGCGATGCTTTTCGACATCGAGAAGGGTGCCAGCGGATTGCGTCAAGCCATCGAAGACCTCTGCAAGGAGGCTGAGGCAAGTGTGGATGAAGGGGTGAACTACATCATTCTTTCAGATAGAGACATCGACGAGAAGCGTGCTGCCATCCCCAGCCTGTTGGCTGTGAGTGCCGTGCACCATTACCTCATCAGCGTGCAGAAGCGTGTGCAGACTGCCCTCATCGTGGAAAGCGGTGAAATTCGCGAGGTGATGCACGCAGCTTTGCTGTTAGGCTACGGAGCCAGCGCCATTTGTCCATACATGACCTTTGCCGTGCTGGATGACCTCGTGAAGAAGCACAAGATTCAGGAGGACTATGCGACAGCAGAGGCACACTACATCAAGGCGGTGGACAAAGGATTGAAGAAAATCATGTCCAAGATGGGTATCTCAACCATACGCTCTTACCGTGGAGCAAAGATATTCGAGAGCATCGGACTGGGCGAAGACTTGCTGAGAAGATATTTCGGTACAGAGGTGAGCACCATCGGCGGCATCGGTCTGAAAGACATCGCCAGAGATGCCATCCGCCTGCACGACGAGGCATTCAAGCCTGCAGAGATTAATGAGTTCCTGCCCAACAACGGACAGTTCTCTTACCGCAAGGACGGCATTCTCCACGCTTGGAATCCAGACACGATTGCCAACCTGCAGATTGCCACTCGTCTGGGCTCATACAAGAAATTCCAGGAGTGGGAGAAGATGGTGGACGAGAAGGAAAAGCCTATCTTCATCCGTGACTTCTTCGGATGGAAGAAAGCAGCGAAACCTACCCCGATTGAGGAGGTGGAGCCTGTGGAGAGCATCGTGAAGCACTTTGTGACTGGTGCCATGAGTTTCGGTGCTTTGAGCATTGAAGCACACGAAGCTTTAGCATTGGCAATGAACAAGTTGGGTGCTCGAAGCAACACGGGTGAAGGTGGTGAGGACAACGTGCGCTACCACACCGATGTGGATGGCGTGAGCCTCAGCAGCAAGACCAAGCAGATTGCATCAGGACGTTTCGGCGTGACCGCTGAATACCTCGTGAATGCAGAAGAAATACAGATTAAGGTGGCACAGGGAGCCAAGCCCGGTGAAGGTGGACAGCTGCCTGGCTTCAAGGTGAACAAGATTATCGCCAAGACGCGTAACGCCATTCCTGGCATCTCGCTCATCTCTCCCCCACCTCATCACGACATCTACAGTATCGAAGACCTCGCCCAGCTCATCTTCGACTTGAAGAACATCAACCCAACGGCTGCTGTCAGCGTGAAGTTGGTGGCAGAGAGTGGCGTGGGCACGATTGCCGCAGGTGTGGCAAAAGCGAAAGCTGACCTCATCGTGATTAGCGGTTCTGAAGGTGGTACGGGTGCCAGCCCAGCAAGTTCCATGCGCTTTGCGGGTATCAGTCCTGAGATTGGCTTGGCTGAGACGCAACAGACACTCGTGCTGAATGGTTTGAGAAATCAGGTGCGCTTGCAGACAGATGGTCAGTTGAAGACCGCCAAGGATGTGATTCTCATGGCGATGCTCGGTGCTGACGAGTTCTCATTCGGTACATTGCCACTCATCGTATTGGGCTGTGTGATGATGCGTAAGTGTAACACCAACACCTGTCCTGTAGGTGTGGCAACACAAGACGAGACTTTGAGGGCTCGCTTCAGAGGAAAGTCTGACTACGTGGTGAACTTCTTCACGTTCTTGGCTGAACAGGTGCGCGAATATCTCGCTGAGATTGGTGTGCATGGACTCAAGGACATCATTGGTCATACGGAACTCATCGAAGTACATACAGAAAAGGCTACTGACAAGCAGAAGACGATTGACTTTGCCCGTCTGCTCCACAAGCCAGAGACAGACAAGCCACTCTATTGGGATCGTGGTCAGTTCACGAAGGTGAGTGGCGTGAAGGATGAGGACATCATCGCTTCTGCACAGAAAGCCATCGAGAACAAGGAGGAAGTGAGCCTCGACTACACCATCAAGAACACGGATAGAGCTGTGGGCACGATGCTGTCGGGTGCTATTGCCAAGAAATATGGCGAGGAAGGACTGCCAGAGGGCACCATCAAGATTAAGTTCAAGGGCTCAGCAGGACAGTCGTTCGGAGCCTTCGCTGTGAAGGGTCTGGACATTCGTCTGGAAGGCGAAGCCAATGACTACTTCGGCAAGGGACTCTCCGGAGGACGCATCAGCATCCTGCCTCCTGTCAGACGCAGTGCGGACTTCGTGGCAGAAGACAATATCATTGCCGGCAACACGGGCTTGTATGGTGCCACGAGTGGTGAACTATATGTGAATGGTCGTGTGGGTGAACGCTTTGCTGTGCGTAACTCTGGTGCCATCGCTGTTGTGGAAGGTGCTGGTGACCACTGCTGCGAATACATGACCGGTGGTCGTGTGGTGGTGCTCGGCAAGACAGGACGCAACTTTGCAGCAGGTATGAGCGGTGGTGTCGCTTACGTCTATGACAAAGACCACACCTTCGACTACTTCTGCAACATGGACATGGTGGAACTCTCACTCGTGGAAGACACCGTGAGCCGCAAGGAGTTGCTCGAACTCATCCGTCAGCACTATCTCCACACTGGAAGTGCCCTTGCAGGACGTATGCTCGACGACTGGAACCGCTACGTGGAGGACTTCATCCAAGTGGTGCCCATCGAGTACAAGCGCGTGCTGCAAGAAGAGCAGATGGCGAAACTGCAACAGAAGATTGCTGATATGCAGAGGGACTATTAATTTTCAATTGTCAATTGTCAATTATCAATTAAAAAAAATGGGAAATCCAAAAGCATTTCTGACCGTACCTCGCAAAGAGGCGGGCTATCGCCCCATCAATGACCGTATTCATGACTTTGGTGAGGTGGAACAGACACTCAATACAAAAGACCGACAGGAACAAGCGAGCCGCTGTATGGATTGCGGTGTACCCTTCTGCCACTGGGCTTGTCCGCTGGGCAACAAAGACCCTGAATGGAACGATGCCCTCTATCGTGGCGAATGGGAAACAGCATACAAGATTCTGAAGAAGAGCAACCCCTTCCCTGAGTTCACGGGACGTATCTGCCCTGCCCTCTGCGAGAAGGCTTGTGTGCTCTACCTCACGACAGGCGATGCGGTGACCAACCGCGAGAATGAATGTGCCATTGCTGAAAGAGCCTTTCTGGAGGGATACGTCACCATCGAGCATCCCGAGAGGAACGGTAAGAAGGTGGCTGTCATCGGTAGTGGTCCTGCAGGACTCTCCACAGCCAATGCCCTCAACTACATGGGCTACGAAGTGACCGTATTCGAGAAGAACGAAGCTGCCGGTGGTTTGTTGAGATATGGTATTCCAAACTTCAAACTGAACAAGAAGATTATTGACAGAAGAATCAATGTGATGGAGCAGGAAGGGGTGAAGTTTGTGTATGATGCAGCGGTGACACCTACGGATGAAGCCTTGAAGGACTTCGATGCCATCGTCGTTGCCACAGGTACCCCTACAGCCCGTGACCTCAAAGCACCTGGACGTGAACTGAAGGGCATCCATCTTGCCCTCGAACTGCTCGGACAGCAGAACCGTGTGCTGGCTGGCAAGGAGTTCTCGAAGCAGGAGCGTGTGACTGCCAAGGAAAAGAATGTGCTGGTGATTGGTGGTGGTGACACGGGTAGTGACTGCATCGGTACGGCTCACCGTCAGGGTTGCAAGAGCGTGACACAGATTGAGATTATGCCGAAGCCCCCAGTGGGACACAACCCCAACACGCCTTGGCCTAACTGGCCTGTCATCCTCAAGACCACCTCTTCGCATGAGGAAGGTTGTACCCGTCGCTGGAACATCAACACGCTGGAGTTCTTGGGTGAAGATGGGCACGTAACAGGTGTACGTGTTCAGCCTATCGACTGGAAACCAAACCCAGAAGGTGGTCGCCCCATCATGGTGGAGGCAGGAGAACCCGAGGTGATTCAGGCAGAACTCGTGCTCCTCGCTATGGGATTCCTCAAACCCGAACATCCCGAATATCCAGAGAATGTATTCATCTGCGGTGATGCTGCCAGCGGTGCCAGCCTCGTGGTGAGAGCCATCGCATCAGGCAAGAAGATTGCCGAAGAAGTACACAAATATTTAAGTAAGTAAGAACATGATTCGCACAAACACCAACTATCTGCAACTTTCCCACCGCTACCTCTTTGCCGAGATAGCCCAGCAAGTGAATGCCTACAAAGCCGAGCATCCCGAAACGAACATCATCCGTTTGGGTATTGGCGATGTGACTTGTCCTCTGCCCGATGCTGCCATCAAGGCGATGCACCGTGCTGTGGATGAATGTGCCGATGGCAAGACCTTCCGTGGGTATGGTCCCGAACATGGCTACGATTTCCTCATCGATGCCATCATCGCTCACGACTTTGCCCCTCGTGGCATCCAACTGGATCGTGAGGAGGTGTTTATCAGCGATGGTGCCAAGAGCGACACGGGCAATATCGGTGACATCCTCTCCACAGACAACATCGTGGGCATCACCGACCCTGTCTATCCTGTCTATGTGGACACCAACATCATGGCTGGACGCACCATCAAGTACATCCCTTGCCATGCAGACAATGGTTTTACAGGCGACATCCCAACGGAACATCTCGATATCATCTATCTCTGCTACCCCAACAACCCGACGGGTGCTGTCATCACGAAGGAGAAGTTGGCTGAATGGGTCAATTATGCCCTCAGAGAGAAGGCACTCATCCTCTATGATTCTGCTTACGAGGCATTCATCAGCAGCGATGAAATCCCCCACTCCATCTACGAGATTGAGGGAGCCAAGGAGTGTGCCATCGAGTTCCGCAGTTTCTCGAAGACAGCAGGATTCACGGGTGTTCGTTGCGGTTACACCATCATCCCCAAGGAACTGAAAGGTGCTGACGGCACGAGTCTCAATGCACTCTGGAATCGTCGTCAGTGCAGCAAGTTCAATGGTGCCAGTTACATCTCCCAGCGTGGTGCTGAAGCCATCTTCACGCCCGAAGGACAGCAGCAGGTGCGTGCCACCATCCAGCACTACATGAAGAATGCACAACTCATCCGCGAGAGCCTTGCCTTCGATGGACTCACCGTTTATGGTGGTGAACACTCACCTTACATCTGGGTATCCACTCCTGATGGCGAAGACTCTTGGTACTTCTTCCACAGACTCCTCCACGATGCCAACGTGGTGGTCACTCCAGGTGAAGGGTTCGGTACACATGGTGAGGGTTATGTCCGCATCACTGCCTTCGGCACATGGGACAATAGCCTCGAAGCCATGGAACGCATTAAGAAGATACTGTAAACAGACAACGGACAACAGACAACAGACAACGGAATGGAGCCTCTCAAACACGAATGCGGTGTGGCGATGATTCGCCTGCTCAAACCTCTCAGTTACTACCAAGAGAAGTACGGCACCTCGTCCTATGGACTCAACAAACTCTATCTCCTGATGGAGAAGCAGCACAACCGAGGACAGGAGGGCGCTGGTATCGCCTGCACCAACCTCAATGCCAAACCTGGCGAGGAATACATGTTCCGCGAACGTGCTTTGGGTAGCGGCGCCATCACCGAAATTTTCGGCAACATCACCCCTGGCGGTTGGGACGAGGCACAAATCCTCATGGGACACCTCCGCTACTCCACCACAGGCAAGAGCGGACTGGCTCATGTGCATCCTTTCATGCGCCGCAACAACTGGAGAGCCAAGAACCTGTGTCTGTGTGGCAACTTCAACCTCACCAACGTGGATGAGGTGTTCAACGAAATCACAGCCAAAGGTCAGCACCCACGCATCTACAACGACACCTACATCATGCTCGAACTGATGGGGCATCGTTTGGACCGCGAGAGTGAGCGACTCTACAACATTGCTGATGTGCAGGGACTCAAAGGAACTGACTTGACCCGATACATCGAAGACAATATCGACATCACGAACATCCTGCGCACCTCCACCCCTTTGTTTGATGGTGGTTATGTGCTCTGTGGCTTCACAGGCAGTGGCGAGATGTTCTCCATGCGTGACCCTTGGGGCATTCGTCCAGCCTTCTGGTATCGGGATGACGAGGTGCTGGTGGTGGCATCCGAACGCCCTGTCATTCAGACCACTTTCGACCTTACTACCGACAGCATCCACGAATTGCTGCCAGGACAGGCATTGACAGTACACAAGAATGGCAATGTCGCCCTCACGCAGATACTTCCCCCCCAAGGCAACCATGCCTGCTCCTTCGAGCGCATTTATTTCAGTCGGGGCAGTGACCGCGACATCTATCGTGAACGTAAGGCATTGGGTGAACAACTCACCCCGCAAATCAATAAAGCCATTGATGGAGACCTCGAGCACACCGTGTTCAGTTATGTGCCCAACACTGCCGAGGTGGCTTTCTATGGCATGCTGGATGGCTTCAAGAAGCAGATGAATGAGCAGAAGGTGGAACAACTCTTCCGGCTCACACAGCAGCATCGCCCCACCCGTGAGGAACTGCGTGCCATCCTCCACAACTACATCCGTAGCGAGAAAGTTGCCATCAAGGACATCAAACTGCGCACCTTCATTACCGAGGGCAACCAGCGCAATGACTTGGCTGCCCACGTCTATGACATCACCTACGGCTCTCTGGAACCTCAAGTGGATAACCTCGTCATCATCGACGACTCCATCGTGCGAGGCACCACCCTTCGCGAGAGCATCATCCGCATCCTTGACCGGTTGCACCCCAAGAAGATGGTGCTCGTCAGTTCCTGTCCGCAAGTGCGCTACCCCGACTACTACGGTATCGACATGTCACACCTCGACGAGTTCATTGCCTTCCGTGCTGCTGTCGCACTTCACATCGAGCATGGCAACTGGCAGACCCTTCACGACATCTATCTGAAATGTGTGGAACAGCAATCCTTGCCTGCCGAAGATATGCAGAACTACGTCAAGGACATCTACAAGCCCTTCACGACAGACGAGATCTCGAAGAAGATGCTTGACCTCCTCCGACCCGACGACATGACTACCCCCATGCAACTCGTCTTCCAGTCGCTCGAAGGGCTTCATCATGCCTGTCCCCACCATCCTGGCGACTGGTACTTCAGCGGCAACTACCCCACAGCAGGTGGTGTGCGACTGGTCAATCAGGCATACATTGATTGGTATGAAAAGAATGATAAAGGTTAAACTGTCAACTATCAACTATCATATGGACACAAAATACATCTTCGTCACTGGAGGCGTGGTCTCCTCGCTGGGCAAAGGCATCATCTCTGCCAGCATCGGCAAACTCCTGCAAGCACGTGGCTACAAGGTCACCATTCAGAAGTTCGACCCCTACATCAACATCGACCCGGGCACCCTCAATCCCTACGAGCATGGCGAGTGCTACGTCACTGTCGATGGCATGGAGACAGACCTTGACCTCGGACACTACGAACGATTCACTGGTATCCACACCACCCGCAACAACTCCATCACCACGGGTCGTATCTACAAGACCGTCATTGACCGAGAGCGTCACGGTGACTATCTCGGCAAGACCATTCAGGTGGTGCCCCATATCACAGATGAAATCAAGCGCCGCATGTTGAGA
Organism: Bacteroidaceae bacterium; assembly: GCA_045111535.1. GTDB lineage: Bacteria > Bacteroidota > Bacteroidia > Bacteroidales > Bacteroidaceae > Minthosoma. The sequence goes on along the minus strand of JBGUGM010000280.1, from coordinate 5,225 downwards.
GAGGAGGAGAAAGGCGAGAATCTCGATTTCGTCATCACCGAAGTGGGTGGAACCATTGGTGACATCGAGAGTGCCCCCTTCATGGAAGCCATCCGACAGTTGCGTTGGCAACTGGGTCGCGATGCTGTCTGTGTCCACCTCACTTACGTGCCTTATCTGAAGGCAGCCGAAGAACTGAAGACCAAGCCCACCCAGCACTCTGTGAAGGAATTGCAGGGAATGGGTATTCAACCCGACATCCTCGTGTTGCGCACCGAACGCCACCTCGACGATGCCGTACGCATGAAGGTGGCATCCTTCTGTAATGTGGACCTCGAATGTGTGGTGCAGAGCGAGGATATGCCCAGCATCTACCAGGTGCCCGTCAGCATGCAACGTCAGGGACTCGATGCAGCCATCATGCGCAAGATTGGCATCCCTGTGGGCGAAACTCCTTCCATGAAGTCTTGGCACGATTTCCTCGACAAGCAGAGCAATGCCACTCGTGAAGTGCACATCGGACTGGTAGGCAAGTACAACCTTCAGGATGCCTATAAATCCATCCGTGAGAGTCTGAACCTTGCGGGAATCTACAACGATGTGAAGGTGAAACTTCACTTCATCAACAGCGAGGACATCACACCAGAGAATGTGGCGCAGAAACTGGAGGGAATGGCAGGTGCCGTGATTTGTCCTGGTTTCGGACAGCGAGCCATCGAAGGCAAGATCACTGCCATTCAATATACCCGCACCAATGACATCCCCACCTTCGGCATCTGTCTGGGCATGCAGATGATGGTGATAGAGTTTGCCCGCGATGTGCTCGGATATAAGGATGCCCACAGCACAGAAATGAATCCCGACACCCAGCATCCTGTCATTGACCTGATGGAAGAGCAGAAGAACATCACGGGTATGGGAGGCACCATGCGTCTGGGTGCATACGATTGTGAACTCGTAAAGGGTAGCCGTGCTGCAAAAGCCTATTCGAGCGATAGCAAGGCTCTCCCCATAGAGGGGGAGCGGGGAGAGGGTCTTTTGATTCAGGAGCGTCACCGTCATCGCTATGAGTTCAACAACCAATACCTTGAAGAGTTCGAGGCACAGGGTATGCAATGTGTGGGACGCAACCCCGACAACAACCTCGTGGAAGTGGTGGAAATCCCCGACAAGAAGTGGTTCATCGGCACCCAGTTCCATCCCGAATATGCCTCCACAGTCCTCCATCCACACCCCCTCTTCATGGATTTCATCAAAGCTGTAAAGTAACTGTCAACTCTCAACTCTCAACTGTCAACTATAATGACCATTCCTTTCACCAAAATGCACGGGGCAGGCAACGACTACATCTACGTCAACACCCTCCTGCATCATATCTCCAACCCCTCCGCAGCAGCCATCGAGTGGAGCCGACCTCATTTCGGCATAGGCAGCGATGGGCTCATCCTCATCGGTGCAGCCACTTGTCCCGATGCCGACTTCTCCATGCGCATCTTCAACAACGATGGTTCCGAAGCCATGATGTGTGGCAATGGTACCCGATGCGTGGCGAAATACCTGCACGACAAGGGTGTGACCCACAAGAATCCCATACGTCTCCAAACCCTCTCCGGCATCAAAGTCCTCCAACTGCACCTCGATGCAGAGGACAAGGTGGAGAGTGTCACCGTAGATATGGGCACCCCCATCCTGCAAGAGCCCCAGCAATTTGCCGAGAATGGTGGCAGTGCGCTCGACTATGCCGTCACGGTGGATGACCGCACCTTCCAAGGCACCTTTGTCTCCATGGGCAACCCCCACTTCGTCATCTTCCTCAACGAAGATGTGGAGCAGTTCCCCCTCTCCCACTACGGTCCCCTGTTGGAACACCATCCCCTCTTCCCCCAACGCTGCAACATCGAGTTCGCCCAAGTCATCAATGATGACACCTTCCGTATGCGGGTGTGGGAACGAGGTTCAGGCATCACCCTCGCCTGTGGCACCGGAGCCTGTGCCACTGCCGTCGCCGCTCACCTCACAGGCAGGGCAAGTCGCCAGAGCAACATCCAGATGGATGGTGGCACCCTCCACATCGAATGGAACGCCACCGACAACCACATCCTCATGACAGGTCCCGCCGCCATCTCTTTCGAAGGAGAAATTGAACTGAAAGAGTAACAACTCACATCTATCATATTTATAGGAGGCAGTCATTCATTGATTGCCTCCTTTTTTTGCCCATAATGGTCATTCTGACACCCTTTTTCTTGATTTATGTCAAAATAATAGCGAAAAACGTGATTTAAATTACATTTTGCTTTATAAAACCACAAAAATGCTTTACCTTTGCACTGTAAAACAAAACAAAAGCGTTCATTATGACACAAAAAGGTATGAATATCGTGACAAATTGGCTGAACAATAATCAGTATCAGCAGCAGAACCAGGAGCAGCAGAATCAGGGTTCCAAGATGCTTGCGGTGTGAGTCTTACCAGTCGGATGAACACGAAGAAATCAAGCAAACACAAATACAAAAACAATACAACACAAACACACACAATGAGGCTGGTTCATAACAATGGATCAGCCTCTCCATTTTTTGAGACACATTATTATTAAATATATTTATTAACAACTTTAAAACGCAAACACAACATGAAAAGAATCGAAGCAATCATCCGAAAGACGAAGTTCGAGGATGTAAAAGACGCATTGTTGCATTCAGACATTGATTGGTTTGAGTATCACAACGTGCATGGCATCGGACAAAGCCGTGAGGAGCGCATCTACCGTGGTGTGCAATACTCGACAGACGTCATCGAGCGCGTGGCACTGACCATCGTGTGCCGTGACCAGTTCGTGGACCCAACCGTGAAAGTCATCCTGAAGGTGGCACACACGGGAGAGATCGGTGACGGACGCATCTTCGTGAGCGACATGATCGACACCTGGAGCATCCGAACAGGCGAGAATGGCGACACCGTTCTGAGAGATAAGAAATAGTATTTAATCACAACACACAACACAACTATGAACGAAGTAGGAATTTCACTCGATACCGTATGGATGCTATTGGCAGCCATGTTGGTTTTCTGGATGCAACCAGGATTTGCCCTGTGTGAGGCAGGTTTCACACGTAGTAAGAACTGTGCAAACATTCTGATGAAGAACTTTGTCGATTTCATGTTCGGCTCCCTACTCTTCTTCTTCGTCGGTTTCGGCATCATGTTTGGAAGCGACATTCTGGGTGGCTTCATCGGATTGCCCAACTGGGGTGACCTCTCTTTCTACGAGGGTGACCTGCCAGTGGAAGGCTTCCTGATTTTCGAGACAGTCTTCTGTGCCACTTCTGCCACCATCGTCAGTGGTGCGATGGCTGAGCGCACGAAGTTCTCCATGTACCTGGTGTACAGCGCATTCATTTCTCTCATTATTTATCCTATTGAAGGTCACTGGACATGGGGTGGCGGTTGGCTTTGCAACGATGCTGCTAACTCATTCATGATGACGACTTTCGGTGATGTGTTCCACGATTTCGCAGGTTCTGCCATCGTACACTCTGTAGGTGGTGTGCTCGCATTCATCGGTGCCATCGCATTGGGTCCCCGTCTTGGCAAGTACAGCAAGGAGGGCAAGAGCCACGCTATTCCTGGTCACAACCTGACCCTTGCCGCTCTCGGCGTGTTCATCCTCTGGCTCGGATGGTTCGGTTTCAACCCTGGTAGCCAATTGGCAGCCTCTGGCGAAGTGAACCGCATCGCGATCTCTCACGTGTTCCTGACCACGAACCTCGCCGCTGTGGCAGGTGGTGTGGCAACCATGTTCGTCACTTGGCTGAGATATGGCAAACCCTCTCTCTCACTGACCCTCAACGGTATCTTGGCAGGTCTCGTAGGTATCACCGCTGGTTGTGACCTCGTGTCTCCTGTTGGTGCTGTCATCATCGGTCTCGTTTGTGGTGTCGTGCTGGTGTTCGCCATTGAGTTCATCGACCACAAACTGCACATTGACGATCCTGTAGGTGCTTCTTCAGTGCACGGTGTCTGCGGTATCCTCGGTACCCTGATGACAGGTCTGCTCTCTACCAGCAACGGTGCCTTCTACGGCTTCGGTTGGGGTTTCTTCGGTGCTGAGTGCTTCGGCATCCTCGTCATCGATCTCTGGGCAGCCGCATGTGGTCTCATCCTCTTCTACGGCATCAAGAAACTGCACGGTCTGCGTGTAGAACCTCGCATCGAGGAAGAAGGTCTCGACATCTACGAACACGGAGAAAGTTGCTACAACTAAGCGAAAAAGCGCAATTGAAAGGTTTAATATTTGCGACGGCCATAAAAAAACTGTAACTTTGCAGTCGCATAAAAAAAGTAAAAGGTATGAAAAAGATTTTAGTTTTCGGATTGATGCTCCTCGGAGCAACTGCCTTGAAGGCACAAGACAAAGTGGAAGCAACCATTGAAGCAGACGTTGTGAATCAATACATCTGGCGTGGTCAAGACCTCGGCAACACCGCGTTCCAACCCACATTGGGCATCGCCTGGAAGGGACTCTCCCTCACCGCTTGGGGCAGCACAGGTCTGACCGAAGCAGCCGACACCAAGGAGTTTGACCTCACCCTCGGCTACACCATCGGAGGTTTCAACATCGGCATCTGCGACTACTGGTTCAGCGCAGGACTTGACCCAGAGAACCGCTACTTCATGTATGAGGCACATCGCACCAACCACGTATTCGAAGCAAACGTAGGTTATGACTTCGGTCCTGTTGCCTTCCAATGGTACACCAACTTCACCGGCAACGATGGCGTGAACAAGGACGGTGACCGTGCCTACAGTTCTTACTTCGAGTTCTCGGCACCCTTCAAACTCGCCACTTGCGACTGGACAGCCACAGCAGGCGCAGTCCCCTACGCCACTACAGCGTACGGCACCAACGGATTTGCTGTGACCAACCTCTCACTCCGTGCCACGAAGGACATCAAGATCACTGACTCGTTCAGCATCCCCATCTTCGGAGAAGTCATTGGGAATCCATGCAGTCAGAAAGCCTATCTGGTTTTTGGATTAACATTGCGTCCATAATCCCTAACCCAGCGAAGGGGCTGTACCAACCGCGGTGCAGCCCTTTCTTTTTTTATGTGGATGACGCACGAAAATGACTTTTTTACTTTTTTACTTTTTTACTTTTTAACCGCAAACGACGAACGCAGCAAGAGCAGAACCAAGTTTACTTGGGTTATGCCTTGCAAGGAGGAGTAAGACCGAAGGTC
>JBGUGM010000279.1:0-3751 GCA_045111535.1 Bacteroidaceae bacterium | reverse complement strand
ACCGTCCTGATACACGTCCATCAACTTCAGCCTGTCATGGAAGTCAACGAGGATGCCACCCCAGAAGTCCAGGACTGCAGGGTCAATGGCATACTCGAAGAACTCCACCACCAAGGAGAGGTAGATGAAGGTGCGGAATATCTTGTACAGCGTCTGTAGGTCTTTGCTCTCTTCCATCTTATATTTCTAATGTTCTTCCTTGTTGAGACGTATCATCAGAATGGGCCTTACTGGAAGGCAGGTATGCTTGTCCGTACTCTCGAACCGCCCGGAATAGAGGCTGAAACGCCAAGCCCTGTCGGTCGCGGCACCCTCACATTCTGTGCTCGTCCAGTACCAGCAGCTGTCGGCATTGATGGGGAGAACATCCCCACCGCATCGCTCGATGGTGTTGTTCACTATGTATTTGGAAAGATAGAGCTTATACATCTCACCGACGGAAGGTATATAATACTTGTCTTGGATGATGGTGGCTATGGGCGAGTCTATCTTGCCGTAACGCATCGCTGTCGTGTTTGCCTCGCCGTCACAAGCGGTTATGTCGGCAGAAGTACCCTGTGGCACACAAATGGTATCGGGATTACTGAAAGCATCCATACCCGTGTCCTTCAGACTGACGGCATAGGCTATCCCTGCTGTCTCATCCCTATAATCAACATAGAAGAGAACGGCTTCAGGAGTGTTCCCGTCTGCCACACACTTGTCATAGGCTGCCACATCGCCATTGGTACAGTACACCATGCCTGGCTGCCAAGAGTGCCATGAGAAATCTTCCTCAAAATGCTCATCACACGAAATCAGGAGAAAGGCGGCCAACAAAGCCGACCACAAACTGCTTACTATTCTTGTCTTCATTGTCTCTTGTCTTAATGTGCTCCTGTAGGGAGCTTGATACCTAATACAATGCCACTTCTAAACAAATCCTCACCATTGATACACAGGTCTGTCTTGACTTGCCAATAAAGCTGCCATCCATGACGGAGAACGTAGTTATGCTCATAGCCCACATTCGCCCAGCCGACAAACTCATGGGAATCACTGCCAGCACTGGCACCGATACGCAGACTGCCATACTTGTTTCTGGAACGAATCACACAAGGCTTATAAGCAATGCCTAATCCCCAAGTGCGGTAGTTGTTCCAGAAGGATTGCCGAGTGACATGTCCAGCTGCTTCGTCCTTGTCCCATTTGATATAGCCATTGGCAAAGTACTCCCAGGCATTATGGTTCTTGGTCTCATGCTCCACGGCAAGAGTAGCATCCAATCCTCTCTCATAGAGCGCACCTACGCCCAATGAGAGACGGTTGCCGTGGCTTTGTGCCCTGCCTGTCACTCCCAGCATCAGCATGGCAGAGACAAGCAGCACTGTCGTCAAATGATTGCTCTTCTTCATAATCGTATCGTTTATTCCTCCATGAGGATGGCTTTGTTGAACGAATCGGCACTCAGCACGTCTTCATATTCGATGCTCAGGCAAATGGTACGGCCACTGATTTGCTTTTCGCTGAGTTCAATGGTCAGGATCTTGTCATTGGGGAAGGTCATCTTCTTCAGGACAATGACATTACGATAGCCATAGCGGAAGGACTGCGTGGGGTCAAGGACAAGTTCCGGTGTCAACTCGATGGTCTGGACAGTCGTAGCCTTGGAAGTCTTCTTGTCATTGAGCTTGACCCTCAGCTGGTCAATGTCAAATCGGATGTTGGTTCGGTTATCCACAGAGAAGTCGATGAAGAAATACTCCCCGACACTATAGATGTTATTCAGGCGCATAGTCATTCGATGTCTCTTGGTACTGACGTTTCGGAACCGTGCAGGGGATGACCATATCTGACGGGCATAGCGTGTCATATCCTCCGTTGACATGCTGACTGCAGGATTGTTATACGGCACTCGCTCATCCAGAGAAATAGTCTTCTCTGTTACTGCTTCGTCCATACGGGAGGTATAGATAAGGGCATACTGAGTACGGTAGCGTTCCGTAACAATCGTGACAACAGCTAGTACATCGCCGTCATGGTGTACCTCCATGCCTTCCTTGGGCTTCAGCCGCACAGTATTCGTGATGGGCTGGTCACCAGCCACCTTGTCTGTACTGATGTCCACGAAACGGACAGGCTCACTGGCCGTGATGACGGTCGTAACATTCTCATTGATGGTGAGATACTGCATATCATCCATCGTTTTCTGTGCCATCATTGGCATTGCAACTATGCCAGATAACAGCATTATCATTGCTTTTCTCATTGCTTTCATGTCGTTCTATTTATGTTCTATGGGTTCTGCTGAATACCATTTATACCGACCGGATTTGGTGGCTTTGATAACGCACCTCCACCACGTACCCTCCTTGACATCATGGGCAAAGTCAATATCGCCCTTCTGGGGAGCGTAGATTTCAGGATTGGGAAGTCGTCGCCTGAAAGCGAACAACGCCAGCTTTTCACCTGACTCGGTTGTAAAATTGCACACTAAGGCATAAACGCTCTTGCGATTATACCAATTACGATAGTCTAATCGGGCAATGACCTCACATGCCTCATTGGGTGTTTTGTAGTCTTTGCCAATAAAGACATCCCGTTCTTCCTTGGTTGTTAAAACTCCATTCTGATTCATAGTGCTATTTGTTTTGGTTACGTTTTTCCTTTGAGTTTATCAGATAGACCTGAGTGCCATACTTGATGTTCACCTTGTTCTTGCGGATATTCTTTGAAATGGCATTGGCGGTCTTCTGATAGGCATTCTGAAGGGCTTGCATACCCCAGCGTCCCATGTTGCTGGTGCTGGAACCGTCGTTCAGGCTCATGCTTTGGCTCATGGCACCGCTGGCAACGTCCTGGGAGGTTTCCATGAAGCTGCTACGCGGCACATACAAGCCTTCCATGCCGTCGGTGTCGTAGATACTGAGATTGATCTTGACCAACTCATCATTGACGAGTACACTCTTTACAGTTCCCTTGACACGCTGCTGGCTGAAGCCACTCATGATGCAATAGAGATAGGTGCCCTTTGCAATGGTACGCTCACCGATGTCAATGTCATCAAGCAGCCTAAGACGTACTCGGCTGCCATCGACGGCCTTGACATCCTCATCGACAATGGCCTTGATTAACTTGTGTTCAGGCTCATTGGTGGTGATGGTGTTGAAATAGTCAGAGGTTTCCTTCTGTGTCTTAACGACCTCCTCTGCTTCCGCCTCTTCAGCAATCTCTGTCACGGCTTTCTCGTTGACAGTCACCTGGCCTTTCACATCGTCATTGCTTCTATGGTCTGTGTCGGTCTCATTGCTGACACGGTTATCAGTAGAGCTGACCGTTCCAGAAGCCTGACGCTGGCTCTGCTGACGGGCTTCATCCAATGCTCTACGGAGGCTTTCAAGGGTCTCATCCTCCTCTGAAGTGTTGCCTCCTGTACGGTCATTGGAGAGATTGTCATCCTGGGCTTGCTGCTGTCGCATTTGTTCCTGCAACTGTCGCAGACGTTCCATGGACTCCTGTGCCTGTCGGCTGCCCTGATCCATAGCCGCAAGCTCGGCATCACTGTATTGAGAGGTGTATTCCTCCTTGATGTCCTCACCACCACGCTCGATGTTCTCCACGGCTGACTCGTCCTTGATCTTGCCAAAATCGTTTAGCATATTGGTGTACTTGTCACCAATGCCATCACCTTTGATGTTGGCATCAGGCAATTTGTCGTTGAAGAACTCGGTGGTTTCCAAGTTCGACTTATCTATATCTGCCTTTTCCGTTC
>JBGUGM010000278.1:0-1666 GCA_045111535.1 Bacteroidaceae bacterium | reverse complement strand
TGAGGTGGTCTATCAAGTTGGTGATGACATTCAGCACCTCCTCTCCACCTTCCAAGCCTTTACGTTCCACAAACTTCCTGCCTACACAGATAGAGCCTGGGAAGATGTCTGTCTGTTTGGGCTTTCCCTCCAGCCTTGCGTTGCGGTAGGTGCCACCCAGACGGAAACCGAAGGTGAAGCGGCTGCCCAAGTCAACAATTTTCATTTCATGCTCACCCTTGGGGACTGCGTAGAACATGGGGTTCATCGCCCCCTCTCCCTTGAACACAGTCTTTTCCAGTGTCTTGCACTTGAATCCCGTGCTCTGTTCGGTAAGCACACCCAGCGTATAATCTGGGGTGCTCACCTGTCTATTTAATTGAAAGCGTACCATAGTCATTTTCTCATTTTTACCTTCGTATAGACATTTCCATCCTTCTCAATCAGTTTATTCTTGTGCCACAGCGACACCACAACACGTACAGGAGTCTTGATGTAGGCACGTTGCAGAACCACACGAAGTTCATCCCTTGTGAACTCATCAGGCATCTTATTGTAGATTTCTGCCTGAGGCACTCCTGTCTTTTTGACTTCCTGTTGCAGTTCGTTGTATCTCTGCCCAAACTGATACAGGCTGTTTCTCAAGTCCACAGCACAGAACCACTTCACGAAGTTTGTGATGATCTGCTGCTCCCTCTTGCCTACATTCGTATAGAGTCCGTGACACAACAGCGCCAACCTGAAACCCTTCACGGCAGCACGTCTTCTGAACACGTCACGAGCCTCATTCAGCGTCTCCGCACTCTTGATTCTTTCCTCCTCCAGCCAATCCAAAAGCGGTTTATGAATATAGGAGAGGTCAACATGCTCGAAAGGTTGAAAATCATATTGCTCAGCGATGACCTTGTCCAAGTCTGTCACCTCCGCATCCTGCAAGTCCTCCTTGTCAAAGGTCAAGGGCAACTTGTAGTTCTTCATCTCCAGACGAGAAAGGATTGTCTTGATTTGCAACTTGTCTTTCTTCGGTATGGGCTTCCACGGCACGAACTTGGCGAATGTCTGGTTTTCGATAGGGCAGACAGAGAAGCGAGTGACCAAGCCATCCTCCACGTTCTTGAAGAAGCGGTCTATCTGGTCTTGGGTGCTTGTAAAGAGCAGATTCATGAACATCTGCACCTCGCCCTTGAAGGTGGTGACACTCTTGTAGTACTGACCATAGAAACCATTGTCCCAAGTCACGCGCCACAAATCAGACTTGTCACCTCCAGCCGTCTTGTTGCTCTTGTTGAAAGTGTCCAGTTCCTCAGCCTCAATGTACATGTGGTGTCCCTTGTTATCCCTCATCTTCGTCAATAACTCAGGTATTGAGATAAGTGGTTTTACGATGCGCACACTCACATGAGGTTGTTCCTCTCCCTTGTCATTCGCGCCTTTGGTTTTCTGCGTTTCTGCCCACATGGCTTCACGTGCATTGCTGATTTCATCCCTGTCACGGAGATTCTGAAGGAGAGAAGACAACCTCTTGATGAAACTCTTACCACTTGAAGGGGGCGCAAACAGCAGGCTTATGAATTCTGTGCTCTGCTCGCTGTCGTCAAAGTATGTGGCTCGCAGATGGGAGGTGAGAGTGCCCAGAATTGGAAGAAGGGCAACAACAGTGGGGACTTTGAAATCCTCGGGTGCGCTA
>JBGUGM010000277.1:0-8723 GCA_045111535.1 Bacteroidaceae bacterium | reverse complement strand
GTAGGCATCGACGAGTTCGAGGAGGGTCACGTCAGAGGAGCCCAATGCCAGGGAGGGGGTGGCGTCGAGCGGGCTCTGGATGCCCATACGGTGCGCCATGTCGATGACGTTGTCAATGCCTGTGTCCTGTCCCAAGCGGACGGCGATGGTGTTGACTGACTGGGCAAAGGCGGAGCGGAGGGTCATGCTGGCGCCAGTGCTGTAACCCCCTGAGTTGTGAGGTGTCCACGTGACGAGGCGCTGGGGGTCTTGTGCGTCGGGCACCTGCAGGGAGATGAGTTGGTCGCGGTAGCGTGTGGTGGGGGTGATCTGGTCGTCGTGCTCGAAGGCGGAGGCATAGACGAAGAGTTTGAAGGTGGAGCCTGGCTGACGCATGGAGGTGACCTTGTCGTATTTCCAACTGTTAAAATCGACGTCACCCACCCAGGCACGCACATAACTGGTCTGAGGTTCCATTGCCACAAATCCACAGTGCATAAACCTGACCATGTAGCGGATGGAGTCCATCGTACTCATCTCTTTCTCCACGAGGTGGTCGGGCTTGTTGTAGTCGAAGACCTTCACCTTGTGGGGCTGGTTCATGTAGTAGTCGATGGAGTCGGCGTTGTCGTTGAACTTCTTCGCCAACTGCTTGTAGTATTCGCTGCGGACGGCTATGTCCTCGATGAAGTTGGGGATTTCCTGACCCCGTTCGTCACGCCAAGGGGACTGACTGCCCCAATGGCTATGGAAGCGCTGCTGAATGAGGCGCATCTGCTTCTGCACAGCCTGTTCAGCATAGCGCTGAAGACGGGTGTCGAGGGTCGTGTAGATGCGCAGTCCATCGGAGTAGAGGTCGATGTTGTTGGCTTTCGCCCATGCGTCCAGATACTCCTTGATGGCTTCGCGGAAATAGAGGGCACCACCATCGTAGGACTTCTCCACGGTATAGTTCAGGTTGATGGGTATCTGTGTGAGGGAGTCCAGTTCGTGACGGGTCAGTTTGCCGTGGGTGAACATGTTGTTGAGCACGACGTTGCGACGCTCGAGGCTGTTCTTGGGGTTGACCTTGGGGTTGTAGGTGGTGGTGGCTTTCAGGAGTCCCACGAGGACTGCCGCCTGCTCTGCGGTGAGATTCTGGGGCGTGGTCTTGAAGTAGGTCTTGGCTGCCGTCTTGATGCCGAAGGAGTTGCTGCCGAAATCGACGGTGTTGAGGTAGAGCGTGAGGATGTCCTGCTTGCTGTACATGTTCTCAATCTTGATAGCAGTAATCCACTCCTTGGACTTCATCACCAGAATGCCCAACCCGGGCACCTTGCCCAACAAGCCTGTGGAGTACTGGGAACGTATCTTGAAGAGGTTCTTGACCAACTGCTGGGTGATGGTGCTGGCACCACGGGGATTGCCCTTCACGATGTCCTTCATCGCGGCAAAAAGTCCCTGATAGTCAATGCCATGATGCTGGTAGAAGCGTTCGTCCTCGGTGGCGATGAGGGCATCAATCACATAGGGGGAAATCTCGGTGAACTTGACAGGAGAGCGGTTCTCGTTGAAGTACTTGCCTATCAGCACGCTGTCGGCGCTATAGACGAAGGAGGCATCGTTGGTGACGGGATTCTGAATGACATCCATCGTGGGCGACACGCCAAAGAGTCCGAGGAAGTTCGTGTCCACAGCACCCAGATAGAGGAAGACAAGGACAAAGAAGGAGGCGATGGGTGTCACGGTCTTCTGATACCACTTTCCTCGGTATTGGTTGGCATACCATCGCCAACCCAACTTTAAGTAAACCAACACTTTATGCAACAATGACTTCATCTTCTATCGTTTTTAGCATTTCCTGTGTATTCATCTTGTCGGCATCGAGCCAGTGGATGTCGGCATCGTGCTTGTACCACGTCATCTGCTTCTTGGCATAGACCCTGGTGTTCTTCTTGATGCGCTCCACCGCCATGGGCAATTTCCACTCGCCATCCAGCACTTTGAAGAGTTCCTTGTACCCCACCGTGTTAAGGGAGTTGAGATGTCTCTGAGGGTACACTCGCTTCACCTCGTCCAAGAGCCCATCACGCATCATCTGATCCACCCGTGCATTGATTCGTGCAAAGAGTTGCTCACGTTCACGCCTCAAGCCAAACTTGAGCACCCTGAAAGGACGTTCCTTCTGGGTGTTGGTACGAAAGGATGTATAAGTCTTACCCGTCATGTAACAGATTTCCAGCGCATGCACCACTCGTTTATGGTTACGCTTATCGACGATTTCATAATATTGTGGGTCGAGCAATTTCAGTTCTGCCAACAAGGGTTCAAGTCCTTCTTTCTCAAAGCGTTCACGAATGACGGAACGAGTGTCTTCATCCACGGTCGGGATGTCGTCAATACCTTTCGTCACCGCATCAATGTACATCATGCTGCCTCCCGAAAGAATGGCAGTGTCATGCATCTGGAACAACTCCGAAAGCAAGGTGAGCACATCTTTCTCATATTCAGCCGCACTATAATACTCGTCCAGCCTCAACGTGTGCACAAAGTAATGCTTCACACGTGCCAATTCCTCTGCTGTCGGGGCAGCCGTGCCAATCTGGATGTCCTGATAGATTTGCCGAGAGTCGGCATTGAGGATAGGACACTTGAAATGCTCTGCCAATTGCAGACTCAACTCCGTCTTGCCTACCCCCGTAGGACCCAGCAAAACAAGAAGAGTGTTCATCCTACTGCGCCTATGAAAGCAAGTTTACCGGATTCTGTGACACGTAGTTGGAGTTTCACGATGTATTTCACACCATAGTCCATCACAATCTGAACATCGGCATAGATGTCATCCTTCTCAACGTCACAGTAGGTCTTCTTCACCTTCATCGACTTGATTCTGTTGAGTTGAGGGGTCATGTCAAAATAACCCTTCTTGACGTTTCCACACAGGAACTCTGCCACAAACTGCTCTGTGCGACCTTCGAGGAAGTCGTCATGCTGTTCAGCCACATAATTGGGGTCGAAGAACTGCAAAGTCCCTTTCAGATTGCCCTGCATCAATGTGGAGATGAAGGCGTTGGTGATGCCTTTCACAGTGCTTTTTGTGTACTTCTGCGCGTTGGCATCTACAGCAGCCATCAACATCATGGCGATAAAGAATAAAGTCAACTTTTTCATACTTCAATGATTTAATCTGAACACAAATTCGTTTCCGTTCTTGATTCCTTCGCCGTCTTAGAACTCATCGCTGATGTCGAAACCCTCAAGGTCTATCTCGCTGCTATCTATCTCACTGCCAAACATATCCTCATCATCCAGCACAGAAGAGGTATCGACAATGGGATTGCGGGCAAACATCTCGTCAAAGTCCAAAGTCTGTGCAGGAGGCTCACCCAAAGAACGGGTAATCTTACCCTCCTTCAGATTCTTGCCTGTCTTGATTTCAGACAATTCGATGAAGAAGACACGGTCAGCGAGAGGGTCGAAGGTGTAGAGCATGTGTTGTTTCTCATCCTCCAGGAACTGGCTGAGTTCCGTCTCTGCCATGATATAACTATCCTCATCTGCATCGGTGTCCATATCCTCCAACGTAATTTCCTGACCCTTCTCCCATCCGTTCTCGCAGATGGTGAACGATGTCAGTTGATTATCCTCATAACCACATGACTCAAGTATCAACTTGTGCAGCTCCAGAAACTTGGCATCTGCATCTATCTGGATTTCACGCATGAAGCCATCCACTTCATCAGAGATGACGATAAATCTGTATATCATTTTCGTTTAGGTTTTAGGTTGAGTGTTTGGTGTTGAGAGTTATCTGACGATACCGCGTTGTGAGTTGCCAACGAAATCGATGATGTATTCAATCTCTTGGCTCATCGGCACTTCCTCACGAATGGCAGCAATGGCCGCATTCACCGTCAGTTCGCTCTGATAGATGAGACGATAGGCATGGCTAATGTTGTCGATGACCTCACGACTGAAACCACGACGACGAAGTCCGATGATGTTCAGTCCTGCAAAGGCAACCGGCTCACGTCCTGCCGTGATGAAAGGAGGAATGTCCTTGCTGGTACGAGTACCACCCTGCACCATCACATAACCGCCAATGCGGCAGAACTGATGCACGAGCACCACCGCAGAAATGATAGCATTGTCGTCCACAATGACCTCTCCAGCCAACTTGGTGGAGTTACCCATGATGATGCCATTGCCAAACACGCAGTCGTGGGCAATGTGGGCATTCTCCATGATGAGGTTGTTGCTACCCACAATGGTCTTGCCCTTACTGGCAGTACCACGATGGATGGTCACATTCTCACGTATCTTGTTGTTGTTGCCAATCTCCACAATGGAATCCTCCCCCTTGAACTTCAAGTCCTGAGGAATGGCACCAATCACCGCACCAGGGAAGAGGGTGTTGCCATCGCCCAAGCGAGTACCAGAAAGCAACGTCACACTGTTCATCAACACGTTGTTATCGCCCACTGTCACGTTCTTGTCGATAAAACAGAACGGACCAATCTCACAGTTCTCACCAATCTTTGCCTCGGGGTCGATAAATGCTAAAGGACTAATCTTTGCCATATATTCGTATCTTATTTATTCTTAACAATTTGCGCTGTAAATTCCGCCTCTGCAGCCACTGTCTCGCCTACAAAAACGAGACCTGCCATCGTAGCGACGCCACGACGCAGAGGCCCCAGCATCCTCACCTTGAAAATCAACGTGTCACCTGGCACCACCTTACGACGGAACTTCACATTGTCTATCTTCAGGAAGTAAGTGGACCAACGCTCAGGCTCTTCCACGTTGCTCAACACCAACAGACCACCTGCCTGTGCCATGGCTTCCACAATCAGCACACCAGGCATCACAGGCTCCTCGGGGAAGTGCCCTGTGAAAAAAGGCTCATTGCTGGTCACATTCTTCACTGCCACAATCTCAGATTCATCCACAGCAATCACCTTGTCCACCAACTGCATGGGGTAACGGTGAGGAAGCAAGTGACGAATCTTGTTCACATCCATCAATGGTTCACTGTTCGGATCGTATGCCGGACACTGCACCTCGTGCTTCTTGATTTCCTTCTTAATCGCGCGCGCGAACTTATTATTAATGGTATGACCAGGTTTCGTGGCAATGACACGTCCCAGAATGGGCTTGCCCACCAATGCCAAGTCACCGATGATGTCAAGGAGTTTGTGACGTGCTGTCTCGTTGTCCCATGTGAGGGGCTTGTGGTTGATGTATCCCAGACGAGTGGCATCCATGTGAGGAATGCCGAGCGTGTCAGCAAGTTTGTCGTAGCGATCCTGTGGCAATTCCTTCTCATAAATCACGATGGCATTGTCGAGGTCACCACCCTTGATGAGTCCCAAGTTCAAGAGGGGCTCAATCTCACGCACGAAAACAAAGGTACGCGCGGAAGCAATCTCTGTGGGGAAATCTGCGATATCATTCAGATTGGCGAACTGGTTGTCCAGTATCTTCGAGTTGAAAGCAATCTGTGCATTCACACAGAACTTATCATCAGGCAAGAGAATCAGATGTTCGCCATTCTCCCCCTTCACTTCCATCTTATGCTTCACCACGTAGTAATCCTTCTTGGCTTCCTGTTCCTGAAGTCCCACCTTCTGAATCTCCTCCACAAACGGCAAGGCGCTACCATCCAAGATAGGCATTTCAGGACCATCCAACTGAATGAGACAGTTGTCAATGCCACTGGCATAGAGTGCTGCCATCGCGTGTTCAATGGTGCTTATCTTGATGTCGCCTTTCACAAGAACGGTGCCACGTTGGGTGTCACCTACCAAATCAGCATTACAATCAATGATTGGCTGATCCTCTATATCCGTTCTTTGAATCTTGTATCCGAAATTCTCTTCTGCCGGGTTGAACACAGCCGTGATGAACTGGCCTGTGTGCAATCCCTTACCTTTCAGCGTAAAAGAGCCTTTCAGGGTCTGTTGATTTTGCATTTATTTTTTGTTTTTTAATTCTTCTACTTCTTTCTTCAATGCTGCCACTTCCTTAAAGAATTCAGGCAACTGACGAACACAAACCTGCGATTTCTGCCAGTCTTTGTGAATCTGTGAAGGATATCCCATCAGTTGTACATGTCCCTTTCTGGCGATGTTGCCTCCTGGAAGTCCGCATTTGGCACCAAACTGTGTCTGGTCACCCACCACGAGGTGTCCGGCAATACCCACCTGTCCACCAAGCATACACCACTCACCAATCTTCGTACTTCCTGCCACACCTGACTGTGCACTCATCACGGTATGCTTGCCAATCTCCACATTGTGGGCAACCTGCACCAAGTTGTCAATCTTCGCACCCTTGCGTACATAAGTGCTACCCATCGTCGAGCGGTCAACACACGTGTTCGCACCAATCTCCACATTATCTTCAATCGTCACGATACCAATCTGTGGAATCTTGTCGTAACCATTAGCCGTAGGTGCAAAGCCGAAACCATCAGCACCAATCACACAACCAGCATGCAAGATGCAGTTGTTACCCACCACACAATCGTGATAAATCACCGCATTGCTATAGATTTCCGTGTTCATGCCCACCTTGGCATTTCTTCCAATAGTCGCATGGGGATGAATCACCACCCCATCGCCAATCTCCACATTTTCTCCGATGGCTACAAAAGGACCAATGTAACAATCCTTGCCAATCTTTGCCGAAGGATGAATGAATGCCAATGAATCAATACCCACACGCTTCTGCTGCATGCTCTGGTAGAGTTGCAACAACTTCGCCACCGACTCATAGGCATTGTCCACACGAACCAAAGTGGCTTTCACCTCTCGAGAAGGCTGGAAGTCTTTATTTACAAGCACGACACTGGATTTCGTCTCATAAATATAATTTTCATATTGAGGATTAGCCAAAAAAGAAAGGGCACCTTCCACACCTTCTTCAATCTTCGCGAAAGTGGTAATCGTCACATTAGGATCACCCTCTACAGTTCCACCTGTATAACCTGCTATTTGTTGTGCAGTAAAAACCATTTATTGTTCTTTTAGTACTTAATATGCTTGCAAATTTAGGAAAGATTTTCGACATAGAGGCAATTTCTCCCAATTTTTCACTACCTTTGCACCAAAATCCTACAAATAGATAAAAATAGCGTACAAAAATGACGATTGACAACAAGCAGAGATACATGATGCGTGGTGTAAGCGCTGCGAAAGAAGATGTGCATAATGCCATCAAAAATATTGACAAAGGTATCTTCCCTCAGGCATTCTGTAAAATCATTCCTGACATCCTCGGAGGTGACCCAGAGTATTGCAACATCATGCATGCAGATGGCGCTGGCACCAAGTCCAGCCTTGCTTATATGTATTGGAAAGAGACAGGTGACATCAGCGTGTGGAAGGGCATCGCACAGGATGCGCTCATCATGAACACCGATGACCTCCTGTGTGTGGGTGCAGTGGACAACATTCTCGTTTCCAGCACGATTGGACGTAACAAGATGTTGATTCCTGGTGAAGTCATCTCTGCCATCATCAATGGTACAGATGAACTCTTGGCTGAGATGCGCAATATGGGCATCGGCATTTATGCTACAGGTGGTGAGACTGCTGACGTGGGTGACCTCGTACGCACCATCATCGTTGACAGCACCGTCACTTGCCGCATGAAGCGCAGCGATGTCATCAACAATGCCAACATCCGTCCTGACGATGTGATTGTGGGTCTTTCTTCCTGTGGTCAAGCCACTTACGAGAAGGAATACAATGGCGGCATGGGCAGCAATGGACTCACTTCTGCCCGTCACGACGTGTTTGCCAAGTACCTTGCTGAGAAGTATCCCGAGTCTTTCGACAAGACTGTGCCTGATGAACTGGTTTATTCAGGTTCCTATAAACTGACAGACCCTGTGGAGGGTGCTCCTATCAATGCAGGCAAACTGGTGCTTTCTCCTACCCGCACCTATGCCCCTGTGGTGAAGAAACTTCTCGATGAGATGCGTGCTGACATTCACGGCATGGTGCATTGCACAGGTGGTGCACAGACAAAGGTGCTGCATTTCGTAGGCGACAATTGTCGTGTCATCAAGGACAACATGTTCCCTGTTCCCCCACTCTTCAAGGCAATCGCCAAGGAGTCGGGCACCGATTGGGCAGAGATGTACAAAGTCTTCAACATGGGTCATCGTCTCGAAGTCTATCTCTCACCTGAAAATGCAGAGAAAGTCATTGCCATCAGCAAGTCCTTCAACATTGACGCCCAGATTGTTGGTCACATCGAGGAAGGCAAGAAGTCACTCACTATTAAGTCCGAGTTCGGAGAGTTCAACTACTAATGGAAATACTGGAAAAATTGGAAGGGTTGGTGCCTCGATTCGAGGAGGTGTCGACCCTCATCACTGACCCCAACGTCATTGCCGACCAAAAGCGTTACGTGCAGTTGACGAAGGAATACAAGAATCTTGAGGACATCATGCATGCCCGTCAAGAATACATCAATGCGGTCAAAGGATTGGAGGAAGCCAAGGAGATGCTGACGATGGAGGATGACCCTGAAATGAAGGAGATGGCACGTGAGGAGATTGCCGTGAATGAGAAGCGCATCCCCGAACTGGAAGAGGAAATCAAACTCCTGCTCATCCCTGCCGACCCTGAGGACAGCAAGAATGTGACACTTGAAATACGTGGTGGTACAGGTGGTGACGAAGCCGCTCTCTTTGCTGGAGACCTCTTCCGCATGTACTCCAAATACTGCGAAATCAAGGGTTGGCACCTCAC
>JBGUGM010000276.1:0-2724 GCA_045111535.1 Bacteroidaceae bacterium | reverse complement strand
TTGATGGTAGCTGCAAACTGGTTGCTGCGTCTCACCTCCTGCTTGCCACCCTCGGTGGAAGTCACGTTCACCACTTCTGTGCTGCCTACACCGCCACCCTTCGTCATCTCCACCTTCGAATCCATAGGATTGAAATCAGTGAGTCCGTAGTTGTTCCACAAAATGCCATAGCCACGGCTCGACAGCATCATAGGGATAGAAATCTGCGTGTTCACCTGCGTAAGTCTTCTGGAGAGACCACGCACATTGGTGTAGCCATCCTGGAACTGTCCCAAACCATAGAGGAACTCACCTTCTGGTGAAGCAAAAGCCAAGCGAGCCTCATAAGTCTGCAAGCCAGCCACCGTATTGCTCTTCAGCTGATGAGCAGTAGCCGTGAAGACCACCTTTCCGCTCTTGTCCTTCACTTCTACCCGTTGCTGGGAAGCATCCACATTCACTGAGATGTCGTTACTCTTCACCTCGTCGTTCTTTACATAGAGCCACTCTGGCAACTCTTCCGCTGCCTTGTTCTCCACATACTGGATGCGCACAGCATTAGTAGCCAGTGTCTTGACAACCAGCGTACCTTTTCCAAACGGATAATCAGCTGCCAACATTGACTGGCAGCACCATACCGTACACAACAAAAACAATAATTTCTTCATACTATTACTTTCCTTTGATGACAAACAAGAAACCACCACGAGGCTGGCAAGCCACACTGGTAGGCAGATTACTAATTGTGCTGATGTTCCAAGGAGCAGCCGTATTGCCGCTATCTGCAAACGACAGGATGCTGCACTTTGCCGTCTTGATGAAACTGGTGTTGATGGCAATGGTGCGAGGTTCGTCAGAACCATTAATGCCAGCCACATACCACGTGTTGCCCTTGCGACGTGCCAGCACAGCATATTCGCCCGGTTCGCCAGCCACCAAACGGGTTTCATCCCAAGCGGCAGGAAGTTCGCTGAGGAACTGCTGCACCTCTTGTGGCTGAGCCAAGAAACTCTGTGGACGGTCTGCCAAATGCTGCAAACCTGACTCGAAGAGCACCGTCAATGCCAATTCATGAGCATGAGAAGTGATGTGCGGATGCTGCGAATCAGAGAAAGCACAAGGCGTGTAGTCCATCGGACCTATCACGTTACGCGTGAATGGCAATGTGGCATTGTGAGCTGCTGCACGTTGAGTGAAAGTGGGCACATTGTTGTACCACTCAGCACCATACACACCCTCTGTGGCAAGCAGATTGGGATAAGTGCGCTGCCAACCACGTGGAATGGGAGCACCATGGAAATTCACCAGCAAATGGTGACGGGCAGCACATTCGAGCAAGTCGATGCAGTAGTCCATATTCATCTGGTTGTCTCCAGAGAAAAAGTCAATCTTCACACCAGCCACACCAATCTCCTCACACCACGCAAACTCCTTCTCGCGGTCTTCAGGTTTGTTCAGGCGATATTTAGGACCAGGAGCACCATTCACCCATCCTACAGAAGAGTTGTACCAAATCAGTGGCTTCACCCCTCTCGACTTGGCATAATTGACAGCATCCACCACCGTCTTGCCATCTTTCATCTCATCCCACTCCGCATCAATCAGCACGTATGGAAGGTACAAAGTTGCCGCAAAATCCACATACATCTTGATGATGTTATAATCGTTGGAACCATGATTATATGCCCAATACACCCAAGACACCACACCCGGTTGAATCCAGCTGGTATCAGTCAGTTTGCAAGGTTCAGACACATCCGTGACCAATGTGGATTGCACCACATCTGCCAACGAGCCAATCATGGCAACACGCCAAGGAGTGTGCCAGTCACCATCAAGAGCCACCTCGTTCTGATCGGGGCAAACACGATAGTCTTCCGGCTTGCCATCGTTGTAGAGGGAAGCAGCACTTTGGCGACGCTCAAGGTTCGCCTCTGTGAGCAACACAAACACATCCTCAGTAGGCTGAATCAGCACAGGGAAGCCCCAACGGGTGTTGAAGGTATTCATGACTTGAGAACCACCAAAGCCACCCAATGTCTTCACTTCACCTGTCGTCGTCATTGGGAAGAAGCCCTCATAGCCATCGCTCCACTGCTGTATCCAGCGGCGTGTACCCTCTGGAATGGTGTAAACCGTCTGCTCACCCTTCAGTTGTTCGCCTTTCAGCCCCGACAGCTCATAGCGGAATGCCACACCATCGTTGTAAAGACGGAACACCAACTGCACAGGCTTGCCATTCTGGTCGGCATACTCACACACATACTCATTCGCCACATTCTGCGGATGGAGTCGCTTACCCTCCTTCATCAAGTAGTCAGCCTTCACCTTTCCGCGCTTCACAATACGCTGAAAAGTAAGATTCTGCCCCACTGTCGAAGTGGTGATGCCCACCTGCGAGATGTTCAACACTTGCTGCCCATTGTAGCAGATAACATAACCATTGCCCTGCGGCAGCAAAGACAACTTACCATTCGGCGACACAGCACGTACAGGCTTTGCCATTGCAACAGCCGTACACACCAACAAGAATGCCGCCAACACTAATTTCTTCATTTTACACATATTATATAATAGGTTTTCTTTTGCAAATGTAAGCATAAAAAATGAGGTGAGAAAGAAAACACATAAAAAAGTGACAAAAACAAGGGGACGTGTCTTCACGACACATCCCCTCGTCCTTGTTAAAGAATTTTTACTTTACCAAATTTATTTAACCAAAAACTTATATTACATTTTCGATTA
>JBGUGM010000275.1:0-16125 GCA_045111535.1 Bacteroidaceae bacterium | reverse complement strand
TAAGTCCTCTTTCGGGCAGTATTTCGGACAAATCACCCGTGAGCGCAATGTCTATGGCTTTGGTGCTTACTACACTGACAACGATGGCGTCATCTATGGTCAGTATCGTCTTGGTAATTTCCTCTTTGGTATTAAAATGGGTACACAGGTGGCAAAGGTAGGAACCAACGACCATTACATCGTTTACGATCTCACTACAGGTGACCCGCTTTACATCATGAAGGATGGTGACCGCTATTCTCTTCCTGCCGACTACGAAAAGACTTATCGCTTTGAATCGCTCAACTATCAGAATGGTGATAAGTATGTGGGAGAGACTGTCAATGGCAAACGTGAAGGTGTTGGTTTATACTATTATAATAATGGTAACTACTACTATGGTCGTTACCTGAACAACGAACGCCGAGGTTTTGGTGCCATGTTCTACACCAACAATACCCTGACTATCCAATATTGGAAGGGAGAAGACGAGTAACCAGCCTACGTGCTGGGCTATTTTTCGAAGATGATACAGCCCAATTCCCTTAAAGCATGGTTTCTTGCTGCCCGACCTAAGACGTTGACAGGAGCCATTGCCCCTGTGTTGGTTGGTGCAGCCTTTGTATATGCTCATCTGCTACAAGGCGAAGTCAATTGTCAATTGTCAGCTATCAATTGTCAATTCATCTTGTGTCTTCTCTTCGCTATGTTGATGCAGATTGATGCCAACCTCATCAATGATTACTTCGATTTCAAGAAAGGTACAGACCGTGAAGACCGCTTGGGACCAGAACGCGCTTGTGCACAAGGGTGGATTACGCCACGTGCCATGCAGTGGGGTATCGCTGTGATGACTATTCTTTCCTGTTGTGTAGGACTCGCCATCCTGCTCATCAATATGCAATGGGAATTACTCCTTGTCGGTGTATTCTGTGTGTTTTTCTGTTTTCTCTACACCACTCATCTTTCTTATATGGGTTGGGGTGACCTGCTCGTGCTTGTATTCTTTGGGTTTGTTCCTGTGGTTTTCACATATTATGTCATGACTGATGGTGGATGGAATATCCCTCTGCTCATTGCCAGTCTTGCTATGGGACTTGCGACTGACAATCTCCTAATGGTGAACAACTATCGTGACCGTCACCAAGACCTTTTGAGTGGTAAACGTACCATCATCGTGCGCATCATCGCATCAAAAGGGCAAGTAGTGGGTGAACGTATTTGCCGCAACCTCTACCTGTGGCTTGGCGTCTTTGCCACCATCTTGAGCATTCTCTCGCTCTGCTTGGCATTTCCCGTTTCTCCTTTAGGGGCATTGCCTCTTCTTTACCTGATTCTTCACATTCGTACTTTTCGTCAACTTTGTACGTTTGACGGCAAAGCCCTCAACAGTGTGCTGGGTGCGACAGCCCGTAATATTTTCCTTTTCGGTTTCTTGCTGGCACTCAGTGTCATGCTTATTACCTTGTCATTGTGACATACATTTCTGTAATAACACAACAGCGTATGCACTGATGCCTTCTTCACGACCCGTGAAGCCAAGTTTTTCGGTGGTAGTGGCTTTGATGGAGATGTCATCCACATCAATGCCCATGACTTGGGCAAGAGTTTCTTGCATCTGTGGAATGTGAGGATTGAGTTTGGGACGTTCAGCACAGATGGTGCAATCGATGTTGCCAATGGTGTAGCCCTTCTCGGCTACAATGTCTAAAGTCCTTTTGAGAAGAATCTTGGAATCGATGTTCTCAAACTCATTACCAGCCTTGGGAGGGAAATGGTAGCCAATGTCACGCATATTGGCAGCACCGAGAATGGCATCGCAGATGGCATGGATGAGCACATCGGCATCAGAATGACCAAGCAATCCGAGGGTGTGATCAATCTTAATACCACCGAGCCAAAGGGCACGACCTTCCACCAACTGGTGGACATCAAAGCCAAAACCAATGCGAAATTTCATGGAGAGAATGTTTTTTAATGGATAAAATCGCCCAGCGCGTGGGCTGGTCATCTTCTTCTTTTTCCTAGGAGGTCACCAATGCCGTCCATGTCGAAGGCAAGGGAGAAACGGAGGGTTTGGTCGAGTGGGTTGCTTTGAGCGGTAGAGATTACGTAGCCAGCATCGAGAGAGAAAACGTTCATCTTGAAACCAGCACCGACTGTGTAGTAGGTACGGTTACCCTTGTTGGGGTGCTCGTAGTGGTAACCAGCACGAAGGAAGAACTGGTTGTTGTAAGCGTATTCGAGACCAACACTCCATTGGATTTCCTGCATCTCTTCCTTGAAGCCATTGGGGGCATCGTGGAAAGACTTGAAGATACCGCTGATAGGGGATACGTTGAAGTAGCCTTCACCTTCGAGCCATGTACGATAACCGCCATAGTCTTTTTCGTAGTCTTGGGCTTCACCACCTTCAGTGTCCACCATATGCTTCACGTATTGATCCATTGTAGGACGTGTAGGCACCAGCAATTTGTTGGCATCGGCAGAGATGCTGAGTGTATTGTATTCGTCGAAAGGAATGAGCAAAGAAGTACCGAGACGCAGGTTGGTTGGGATGAATTCGGAGGTGTTCCCGTCATCGTAAGAGAGTTTTGAACCGATGTTGGAGATGTTAAGACCCCATCCGAGTTGACTCTCATGACCACCAAGGTTGAGGTAGCCATTATGATAGAGGGCAATGTCGGCAGCAAAGGCAGAGGCTGGCTTCATGGCATCGGAACCCTCACCTTTGTAAGCAAGGTCAGAGTAGATGAAGCGAAGTGCCACACCTGCTGAGAAAGTTTCGGAGAGCATACGTGAATATGCCAAATCGACTGCTAACTCGTAGGGACGGAAACTCTGTGCATTTTCATCCAGACTCTCATACACTTCACCAAGTGAGAAGTATCGAAGTGAACCAGAGAGTGCATCGTAGTCACCCAAGCGATAGTAACCCGTGATGTTGGCGAGGTCAATGTCGCTAACGAGATGACGGAGCCATGGGGTGTAGTTAAGCGATACTCCTGAACGACTGATACAGAAGGGATACTTCGCGGGGTTCCAGTATTGAGAGTTGACATCAGGATCGGTAGCAGCACCAATGTCACCCATACCACCGGCACGTGCATCGGGAGCGATGGCAAGTGAGTTGGCTCCATGGTAGATGGGGTTCAACTGATTTTTCACGTCTTGCGCTTTTGCCGAGAGGACAAGCACAAGAAGGGTAAGTATAGAAAGAATCTTTTTCATCATTTTGGAATTATCTCTAATAGAAACGAGAGATAGGGGCGTTTATTGTGTGATGATAAACTTTTCTGAGGATGTGGAGATGTCGCCCTTCGGTGAGGTGAGGCGTGTGCGGCGAACATAGATGCCTGGTGGCAGGGAAGGTTTGTATTCGCTGCTGCTATAGACCTTGCGACCTGTCATGTCGAAGATGTCATAGACCTCGACGAGTCCTGTCACCACTTCGAAGGAGTAGGCTTGCTCGCCCATGTTGTTGAGGGTGTCGAAGGCACGGATAACAAGTGTGTGCTTACCTGCTGCCAATGCGGGCAGCGTGTAAGTGACAGTGCCTGAACGGTAGTCACCTACTGCCTGTGTGTAGTAACTATTGAGGGTATAAGTGGTTGCCTCGTTGTTGTCGATAATTGCTACAATGTCGTGTCCGAGTCCGTTGCCTGTGGTGTTGATACCACTGCTGTCACTCAACTCGATGTAAAGAGTCGGTGTCTCATTCGTATAACTGATGCTCTTGACATTGCGTCCATTGGAGAAGGCGGCGATGGTAGGACCAACGGTGTCTGTCTGCTCATAGGTGGATGTGCCACCAATGAGGAAATCCTCGAAGGTGCCGTTTGCCTCCATGTCTTTCTTGTTGTTGATGGCATAGAGATTGATGAGTCCTGACAAGTTGGAGTAGTTGATGTCGAGTGGTACAGGGAAGGTGAATTTGAAAGTGCCTGCTTTGACAGAGTCGGTACCTGCATAGAGGGTGCGGGTGCGGTCATCGTACTCGAATGGTTCAATTCCGATACCAGAGTTGAGTTTGCAGACAATGTGCTCCTCGCTGTCGTAGACAATGGCAGATACAGTGCCATCGAACGTGGTGGCTTTCTCTCCTTTATTATTAATAATGTGTCCTTCGATGGTTACGGTCTCACCTCCAGAGATAGTAGGTGGGTTGCTGGCGTCGATGCTCTTGCCGTTGAGTTTGTCTATTTGTACCTTGCAGGTTGGCGTGATGAGTTTGATGGCAGGGTCTCCCAACAGCACGAAGTGTACCTTGTTGATGGAATCAATTTTAGACATGTACCCCTTTGCCTTTGACTCGATGATGTCTGCCTTTGCCTGTGCCAATGCCTCACCGATGGTGTAGTGCTCACCATTGTTCTTGGTGTCGAGTACGTGTGACATAAAGTTGCGGTTGATGACACGGTTGGGTGAGGAATAGACGGTACGTGCTGTTCCAATGAATGCCACAGCAGCGCCTCGCTTATTGATAATGGCTTCAGTGCCAATGTTCTCAATGTTCATGTCGAATGGGGTCACATCACAAGCGGCTGTCACCCAGACGGGAATACGTGGTGAGTCCCATTTCTGGAAGTCGGCAGTCTTCAACACTTGTTCATGAGAAAGACAGTAGGCAGCACCATGTCCCGTATAGTCCATGATGAGTGCACCTTCCTGCATGACCTTATTGATGTCGGCATAGACATCTGGGTAGTTATTGCCTGTGGCAGAGGGTTGCACCGTATAACTGTCCCAATAGATGCGTTTGTAGTGATAGTTTGGGAATTTCTGCTGCGTGTTGGTTAGCACGTTCTCAGCATCTTCCATGTGGATGTTGGTCTTGTCATCATCGCCCATCAGACAGATAGTGTTCTTCCATGCACCAGCATAGGTGTTGGTCATGTAGTTGATGAGTTTATCCACCACAGTCTTGGCATCAGCCTCAGTGGAGACAGGTAGGCGACCCACACCGCAGTCTGGCAGTTCCTTCAGTGGGGAAATACCCTTTCCGTCAGCAAGCAGCGTGAAGTACTCTTCCAACACGTAGGAATCGGTGTGTGACCATGAGTTGTCCGACTCGTAGGCAAGCAGGTAATCATCTTGTGACTTAGAGGTGAGTCCGTTGGTGACGAAGCGGTTATCCCACATACAGTTGCCAAACAACAAGAGATTGAGGCTCCCTTTCTGCGTACCTGTGAGTGGAGATGTTTTATATTGCTTGTCGTAAAGCATCTTCATCAATCGACGATAAGCCGTTGCATCAGGAGTGCCTGAAGAAAATTCGTTATAGACTTCGTCTGCCTTGACCACTGCGCAACGGATGCCATCAATTTGTGTGTGTGCGGCAGCCAGACGTTGTGCCTGTTCGGTCAACTTGCCATTGCTGGGTACAATGATGAGCAGGTTGATGCTGTCAAGGGCATGAAGATCTTGATGAATCACGTTTCCAACCGTCTCAGGGGTGGGGAAAGTGGCTGTCGTGTTGACTGCCACATATTGGTTCGTAAACTGAGCACCTGATGCTGTTGCTTTGTAAGTGGTGCCGGTCAATGTGCCAGAGATTTCGTGCGTGGTGGTAGGTGTGGTGACCTCCCAAATGCTGGTGGCAGAAGATGCTCCCTTCAACTCGAACGTGCAGGTTCCGTTGGTCTTGGGACTAAATGTCACATAGTCTTTACCACTGATAGAGAGTTGCGCCTCGCTGGTGGCACGGATATAGTCAAGGTGTCCTGTAATACCCGAAGAACGTGTATGCTTCAACTTGATACTAAGGGATGAAGCCGTCTGGTCATAGAGCGTGAAGGATTGACTACTAATGTATGCGTCAGAGTAGTTAGATTGCTTTGGAAAAGCCAATGTTCCTAATGTGTTATCGCCGACCGACACGCTGAGGGTGGAACTATTGTTTCCTGCTGCACCAAATTGCACATCGATGGCGACATCACCGCATGTGGTGTTGTCAAACGTCAGTTGGTAGGTCTTCTGCGGATTGTTGGCATAGTCGTATGCCTCGAAGAAAGTGCGTCCTGCATTGATGAAGGAGAAGGCATCCTCTTCGTAGAGGGCATGAGTGTAGTAAGTCGTTTGTGTGGTGCCTGACGACGATGGTGCCTCCGACTTGCTGAACGTGGCAGGGGTGCCTGTGGTTTCCGTCAGGAAATAGTAGATATACTTGGAATAAGGGTTGTTCCTGTGGGTATAGGCACTATTCTCATTTTGGCGCTTCCACTGTGTGGTACCACAGGAATAGAAGAGCATGGTGCCGTCAGCCTTACGGTAAAGAGGAATCTCTGTGAGGTCATCGTCAAGGTTTTCAATCTTCGCTTCAGGCAAGAAGGGAAGATTGTAACCATAGAGGCACACCTTCGCAGGACTGCTGAACCCCATGCTTTTGAGGTTAGCACTAGTGAGTTGATACACCCCTTCATCTGATACACGAATCTTCACCCATTTACCACTTGCCAGTTTGGAATGTGTGGCATAACGAGATTGAGCATTGACACTCAGTGTCAATGCCATCAGGATGAAAAGGATGTAGAACTTTCGTGTCATGCGTTCAATTCGCTATTTGATCTTCAAGTCAAGCAATTTCCGGTCACCGATATAGGCTTCCAACTTGTCACCCTCTTGTACAGACCCGATGCCGTCAGGAGTGCCTGTGAAGATGAGGTCTCCCGTCTTGAGTGTGAAGAACTTGGAGGCATAGGCAATGATATGGTCAATGGTGTGAATCATGTCTGCCGTGTGTCCCGTCTGTCGGTGTTCACCGTTCAAGTCCATGTGGAAATGGATGTCCTGCACATCGCAACCCAACTCTTCTTTGTTGATAAACCTTCCGAGTGCAGCACTGCCGTCAAAGCCTTTGCAACACTCCCATGGCATCCCCTTCTCACGCAGTTCTTTCTGTAAGTCCCGTGCCGTGAAATCGATGCCTACGGTCAGTTCATTGTAGTAGCGGTGGGCAAAACGTTCGCTGATGTCCTTGCCTACATGGGCTATCTTCACCACAATCTCAGTCTCATAGTCAAAACGGGCAGCAAAGTCTGGCACAAAGAAAGGTTTTCCTGGCTGGATGATGCTCGAATCGAACTTGGAGAACAAAACGGGTTCTGTATGTAATAACGAACTTTGTTCCTCTTTAGTGTGTAACTCATTGATATGTTTGGCATAGTTCATGCCGACAGCAAGTATCTTCATGTGCCTTTACAATCCAAATATCCTTAACACATCGTTCAGTTGTGCCAGAACCATCAATGCCAACAAAAGGTACATACCAAAGTATTGTACAACTAATAGGAAATTGTCGTTGAGACGTTTGCCAGTAAGGAGTTCAAACGTAGCGAAAAGGGCATGACCACCGTCCAATGCTGGGATAGGCAACACGTTGACAAAACCCAAGGCAATGGAAAGGAAGGCTGTGAGCAACCAGAAACGCTGCCAGTTCCATGCATCAGGGAAAATATTGCCAATACTGATGAAGCCGCCTACCTGACGTGCTCCCTTCTTCGTGAAGATGTATTTCATCTGGTCTGCATAACTCTTCAAGGTGTTCCAACCATATTTCACGCCAGCAGGGAATGACTCGAAGAAACCATACGTTTTGGTTGTGATTTTGTCCTGATAAGGCATGGCATTGGCAAAGCCTAACGTGAACTCGGGGGTAAGGGTCACTTGCTTGGTGACGGTGTCATTCAGCACAAGCGTAATCTGTCTTGCTTTGAGGCTGTCGCCAAAGTTTGCATTCTCGGGCAGGTCTTTTTGTAAGGCGAGGAGGCTATTCTGAAAGTCGTTGAAGTCCTCAACCTCAATACCATTGACAGAACAAATCTTGTCCGTCTTCTTCAATCCCATATCTTCGGCGGGTGAACCAGGAATGATGCTGTCGATTTGGAGAGGAGCACGCATGGATGCATAAAGCGGTTGTTCTATCATGTCAAGCAAGGAAAGTTCTTGAGGCATATTGATGACTACCTCCTTTCCTTCGCGCAACACGGTGACAGTCTTGGCGTTCGACATCTCTTGCAATACAGAGGTACTCCACGATTCCACCGCTTCCTCATCGGTCTTGATGATGATATCGCCATCTTGGAAACCATCAGCCTTGGCTTGTTCAGAGAACTTCATACCAAAGTTCATGTCCTCACTCTTCACAAAACTTTCGCCCCAAGTGAACAGCACCATCGCATAGATAACAAAGGCGGTGATGAAGTTCATGATGATGCCACCCAACATGATGATGAGGCGTTGCCAGGCAGGGTGAGTGCGGAATTCCCATTTCTCACCTTTTACATCCTTGTTCTTGATGATGATGTTCTTCATTAGTTGTGGTAACTGTTTCCAGAAGTTCTTCTGGCTACCATCCTCTTTGAAAGAAGACTCGTCCACCATGCCTGAGATGCTCACATAACCACCCAGCGGAATCCAACCGATGCCATATTCTGTTCCTTCGTATTCATATTCTCCGTTCTCCTTCTTCTTGACAGGATCCTTGCCTATCAGTTTACGCCACCAGTTGCTGTAAGTGCTGAAGATGCTGAACTTCCAGTCAAAGAAGAGATAGAACTTTTCTACTCTTACCTTAAATAATTTTGCTGCAAAAAAGTGTCCACCCTCGTGCAAAATGATAAGCAATGCGAGAGCAACGATGAGTTGCAGTCCTTTGATGAGAATCGTGTCCATTTATAATAAAGTGGAAGCGTATTGTCTCGCTTCTTTATCGGTTTGTAAATATGTTTCTAATGCGTTATCGGTGGTGAAGGAAATCTTCGCCATTGTCTGCTCAATGATGTCGGCAATTTGTTCATAACCAATCTTGTCCTCAATGAAGGCACGGTTGGCAATCTCATTTGCAGCGTTGACGATGCAGGGCATATTACCGCCTTGTTTCAGAGCCTCGTATGCTAAACCAAGGCAACGGAAACGCTCTACGTCTGGACGTTCAAACGTCAAATCCTTCATTTGGAAGAGGTCTAGACGCTCGCCATTCAAAGAAAGACGTCTCGGATAACTGAATGCATACTGGATGGGCAGACGCATATCTGGCACTCCCAATTGTGCTTTCACCGCGCCATCTTCAAATTGGACAGCGCTGTGGATGACTGACTGAGGATGCACCACCACCTGAATTTGTTCAGGCTTTACACCGAAGAGCCACTTTGCTTCAATCACCTCAAAGCCCTTATTCATCAGCGTGGCAGAGTCGATGGTGATTTTGGCACCCATGTTCCAAGTGGGGTGGGCGAGGGCATCTGCTTTTGTCACTGTCTTGAGTTGCTCCTTGGTGAAGTGGCGGAACGGACCTCCACTGCAGGTTAGCAAAATTTTGTCAATGCGGTTGCCTGGTTCGATACACTGGAAGATGGCGGAGTGCTCAGAATCCACGGGCAGGATGGGTACCTGGTTTTCGTTTGCCAGACGGGTGATGAGGTCACCTGCCACTACGAGAGTTTCCTTGTTCGCCAAGGCAATCATCTTCTTCGCTTTAATGGCAGCAATGGTCGGTTCAAGACCCGCAAAGCCCACCATGGAGGCAAGCACGATGTTCACGTTGTCATCCTGTACCACTTGGCAGAGTGCATCGGCACCTGTATATACTTTAATGGGAAGATCTGCCAAACCTTCTTTCACTTTCTCGTAGTTGGATTCCTTGGCTATCACAACAGCCGCGGGGTTGTATCGCCTTGCCTGTTCGATGAGCAGGTCAGCATTGTTATATGCGGTCAGCACATACGCCTCATAGAGGTCACTATGTTGTCCAATCACATCTAACGCTTGTGTACCGATGCTACCAGTTGAGCCTAATATACAAATTCTTTTCTTCATAAGTCTAATAGTCCTAATGGTAAATCCATGACCATTGTTTTCTCTTCTTGTTTGATTTCTGATATGAACTCTTCGTGAGCGGGTATCATCACCTCATTGCCATCCTTACGTTCTATGATGAAGAGCCAGTTGTCAGTCTTGTCGTCGATGTCGATGATGGTGCCAATCTCTTGACCATTGTCTCCATCAACCATCTTGAAACCGATAAAGTAGTTGAGTGCCACTTCATCTTCGTCCAGTTCTTCTTGATACTTCTTTTCAAAATAAACATCACTGTTCACGAGAAACTGCACTGCATCCGCACTTTCCAAATCTTCTAATTTCATGATGGCTGTTGAGTCACTGCGAAAGCGATATTCTTCAATGAAAAAAGGTACTAAGATGCCGTCCACCTCGCAGATGATGTAGTCGCTGTCTGTTCTATCCCACACATCATCCGTGAACTGAAAATTGATTTCTCCTTTCAGTCCATGCACTTTGCCCATTCTGCCTATCTGGTAAACGTCTTCTGGTCGTATCATTGTATTCTCTTGATGACTGCACCGAGGGCGGTCAAACGTCCTTCGATATCTTCATAACCACGGTCAATCTGTTCAATGTTGCTAATCATACTCACACCATTGGCTGACATGGCAGCGATAAGCAGGGCGATACCAGCACGGATATCAGGACTTGACATCTTAGAACCACGCAACTGCATTTGGTTGTCATGTCCCACCACGACGGCACGATGAGGGTCACAAAGGATGATTTGTGCGCCCATGTCAATCAGTTTGTCAACAAAAAAGAGACGGCTCTCAAACATCTTTTGGTGAATCAATACAGAGCCTTTTGCTTGAGTGGCAACCACAAGCATGATACTGAGAAGGTCTGGTGTCAGACCCGGCCAGGGAGCATCGGCAATCGCCATGGTGCTTCCATCCATGAAAGATGACACCTCATAATGCAGATGTTCAGGAATATGAATGTCATCGCCAATCCGTTCAATGGTGATGCCAAGACGGCTGAACATATTGGGGATGATGCCAAGGTTCTCGTAACTGACATGCTTGATGGTGATGTCGCTGCCAGTCATGGCTGCCATACCAATGAAAGAACCTACCTCAATCATGTCGGGAAGAATCGTGTGGTCAGTGCCATGCAGTTCCGTTACGCCATCGATAGTCAACAAGTTAGAACTGATGCCCGAAATTTTCGCACCCATTCTGTTGAGCATATGGCAGAGTTGCTGGATGTAAGGTTCACAAGCCGCATTGTAGATGGTGGTGGTGCCTTGGGCAAGTACGGCTGTCATGATGATGTTGGCAGTACCCGTCACACTGGCTTCGTCCAGCAACATATAAGTGCCTTTCAGTTCGTTGGCGTCAATTTCATATACGCCACGTTCCATGCAATAGTTGAATTTTGCACCTAAGTTCTGGATACCCAAGAAATGAGTGTCCAAACGGCGACGACCAATCTGGTCGCCACCGGGTTTTGCCACACAGGCCTTGTGGAAACGTGCCAACAGCGGACCTAATACGAGGATGCTTCCACGCAGTGCAGAGCAACGCTGTACGAACTCCTGACTGCCCAGATACTCCATGTCCAGACAATCTGCTTGGAACTGCCAAGCGTGGTTACCTAATTCTGTCACTTGAACACCCATCCTGTTCAGCAAACTGATGAGGTTGTTGACATCCAGAATATTAGGTACATTCCGAATGATGACAGGCTCTGCTGTCAGCAAAATGGCAGAGATGACCTCCAATGCCTCGTTCTTGGCACCTTGTGGGGTGATCTCACCATGCAGTTTATGTCCGCCTTCGATAATAAATGAAGCCATGACCTACTTTTTCTTTTTCTTCTTAATACTGGTGGAAACACGTGTGCTGAGCAGTTCTCCATCACTAATGAGTTGATGGCTGTTAAGATCCAACTGAATCTTACCGTCAGTGTAGTTCGCCATATCATCCGCCACTTTCTCGTCACTCATGGAGTCTGTGCTCCAATTGGACAAATCACGTTTCATATGGTTCGCCACCATGATAGCCAAATCGTCACGCTGTTGTCCTGCTTCCATCGTGGCAAGATGCTCCGTGAACTGCTCCACAATGGTGCCGTAATTACGTTTCTTGATGCGATGTTGGGGGTAGGGCAAACGTTCGGGACGTGCTTCCTCATCATCCATACGCTCAATCTCCACAGGATAATCAATGTCGAGGTCGTACTGCGCCATCGCTGCCAAATGATTCCAGAGTTTCTTCTGAAAATCCTCTCGGTCAGCCGTCTGTTCTGCCATGTTTGCCATCGTGTCAATGATGGTTCTGGCACAATGCATACGCTCCTCTTTGTCAGCGATGGTTTTGCAATATTCCACCATCTGCTGTACTCCACGCCCATATTCAGGCATGATGAGTTTGTCTCTTTTTGTATTGTAATCCATTTTAAATCATTTTCTTAGGGCTGGTTGCTTGAAATTCTTTCAGGTAGTTGGGCTCGAAGTATGCCACGTCTTCGAATTCATCACGCAGGAACTTTTTCTCCGCCAATGGTGACATATATTTAGCGAGCAATGGTACACCATCGAAGAAATGAGCATTGGGGTGCTGGATGACCGCCTTGCACTTTTCGGCACCATTACCGAAGAAATAAATAGGGTGCTCATTCAGGTGTTGCTCAAAAGCGTGCTCGTCAATCACCACTGGTGAGATGGGCATCACAGTCTTGAGAGCACGTGTGTAAAGAGCCGTATAGACTTCCATCCGTCGGGCATCGAGCATCGGACAAAGCAATGCGTCTTCAGGCAAATCATCATGTACCAGCAATACAGGTACACACTGCACTTCCAAGGTGGGTAAGGCAATGAGTTTCAGATTTCTTCCGTATGCCACACCTTTTGCCATGGACACACCAATACGCAGTCCCGTGTAACTACCTGGACCTGCACTGACAGCCACGGCATCAAACGGAATGGCGTGATTGTCTGTGAATGAAAGGGCTTCGTCCACCATCGTGCCGAGGATGGAAGCATGGTTCGTCCCTTTTTCAGTCTTTGGTTCGTCCCCCTCTTTCGGTAGGTTATCCGTCTGAAAGATGATGGCGCTGTCTTGGCTTACTGCCACGCTACACAGGTCGGTTGCCGTCTCAATATGTAAAATTACTGACATCTGATGTCCACATTACTATAAAATATGTGCAAAGGTACGAAAAAGTTGCCAATTGTCAATTAAAATCACTACTTTTGCACGAAAATTAACAAACTATATCATGATACAATCAATGACTGGCTACGGCAAGTGCGTCGTAGAGTACAATGGAAAGAAGATTCACGCAGAGGTGAAATCGCTGAACAGTAAGGCGCTTGACATTACTGCACGTATCGCTCCTATCTATCGTGAGAAAGAGATGGAGATGCGCCAAATTATGCAACAAAAATTGGAACGTGGCAAAGTGGATTTTGTGCTTTGGGTTGAGAAGGATGAGGCTTCGCAGGCTTCTCCTCTAAACATGGTACTGATACGTTCTTACAAGCAACAGATTGAACAGATGCAACAGGCATTATCTCTTCCACAACCTGAAGACTGGTATAGTACCCTGCTTCGTCTTCCAGATGTGTTTACGCATACAGAAGTGGAAGAACTTTCCGATGAGGAATGGGCTGTGGCTCGTCAAGCAGTGGAAGGGGCTGTCGACGAATTGGTAAACTTCCGCAAGCAGGAAGGTCTTGCTTTGGCAAAGAAATTCCAAGAGAAGATAGACAACATCGCTGCTTTGCTTGCCTCTATAGAACCTTATGAAAAAGAGCGTACGGAGAAGATTCGTCAGCGTATTCTGGATGCATTGGAGCAGAACATTGGTGTGGACTACGATAAGAATCGTCTTGAGCAGGAGATGATTTATTATATTGAAAAACTCGATATTTCGGAGGAGAAACAACGTCTCACGAACCATCTCCGTTATTTCATCGAAACCATGAAGGATGGTCATGGACAGGGTAAGAAACTGGGTTTTATCGCTCAAGAAATGGGCAGAGAAATCAATACGACGGGATCAAAGTCCAATCAGGCAGAGATGCAAAATATTGTGGTGAAGATGAAGGATGAACTTGAACAAATTAAGGAGCAGGTGCTCAATGTGATGTAAAATGGAAGGAAAACTGGTTATCTTTGCTGCCCCTTCGGGATCAGGTAAGTCAACAATCATCAACAGCATCATGGCTGATGGAGGTGCAGAAGAATTGAACCTCCATTTCTCTATTTCTGCCACTTCTCGTGCTCCTCGTGGTGAAGAGAAGAATGGAGTAGAGTATTTCTTCCTTACGCCTGAAGAATTTCGCCAGAAGATTGCTAATGATGAGTTCGTTGAGTACGAAGAGGTCTATACCGACAAGTTTTATGGAACGCTGAAGTCTCAGGTGGACAAGCAATTGGCTGCTGGCGAGAATGTCATCTTCGACGTGGATGTCAATGGTGCCATGAACATCAAGAAGATATACGGAAATCGTGCTCTCAGCATCTTTATCCAACCACCCAGCATCGAGGAACTTCGTCGCCGTCTGGAAGGTCGTGCGACGGATGCTCCTGAGGTGATTGAACAGCGCATCGAACGTGCCAAGTACGAACTTGCGCAGGCAGAGCACTTCGACGAGGTGGTCATCAACGACAATCTGGAGATTGCCCAGGTGGAGGCTCGTGCGCTCGTTGAGGATTTTTTGGAAGAATAATTAATGAAGGTGTAAAAAGAGAAGGGGGTGCGTACGCGCCCCCTTCGTTGTGTTATATGGACTGATTACAAATTGCCTCTCTCCTTGTCGAGATAGTATTTGTAAGTACCTACCGTCAACTCGTCGCAAGCCGCTTCGTCGCATACAACGATAGCATGTGGGTGCATCTGGAGCATGGAGGAGGTCCACTTGTGGCTGATGTCACCGTCAATACAGTGCTTCAAAGCACGTGCCTTGTTGTGACCACTGCATACGAGGAGCACTTCCTTTGCATCCATTACGGTACCGATACCGACAGTCAGAGCCTGCTTAGGTACGAGGCTGAGGTCGTTGTCAAAGAAGCGGCTATTGGCATGAATCGTGTCAGTGGTGAGTGTCTTGATACGGGTACGAGAAGAGAGAGAAGAACCTGGCTCGTTGAAAGCGAGGTGTCCATCAGGACCGATGCCACCCATGAAGAGGTCAACACCACCTGCTTCAGCAATCATTTCCTCGTAGTGGTTGCACTCGGCAATAAGGTCTTTTGCGTTACCGTTGAGGATGTGTACGTTCTCAGGTTTGATGTCAATGTGGTTGAAGAAGTTCTTCCACATGAAGGAATGGTAACTCTCTGGGTGATCTTCAGGCAGTTTTACATATTCGTCCATGTTGAACGTGATGACGTTTTGGAACGAAATCTTGCCTGCACTGCACATGTCAATAAGGTTACGGTACAGACCCAGAGGTGATGAACCTGTGGGACATCCCAGCACGAAAGGCTTTTCAGGTGTTGGGTTGGCTTCGATGATACGTTTTGCCACATAATTGGCAGCCCATTTTGAGAGGGACTCGTAATCGGGTTCAATAATTACTCTCATAATCTTTAATTTTTTAAGGTGTTAGTTAATAAAATATTGTTAGATATATAATTCTCTTTCGGTAATCTAGATGTTCCAGGGCATCCAGATTCTCCAGTTAATTCTTCAGCGGATTCCATCCCTGTGCCTTCAATTCAAACTCAGCACCATCTCTTGTGATGAGGGCGCATCCAAGACTCTCCTTCGTGATGTGTCCAATGAGCTTCACGCCTTCCATCTGTTCAATTTTCTCATGGTCGGCAATAGGCACCGTGAACAGAAGTTCGTAGTCCTCGCCTCCGTTGAGAGCGGCAGTGGTGAGGTTCATGTTCAGTTCCTCTGCCATCACTGCTGTCTGATAGTCGATGGGGATGCGTTCTTCATAGATGCGGCATCCACAATGGCTTTGTGTACAGATATGGAGAAGTTCGGAAGAGAGTCCATCGCTAATGTCCATCATGGCTGTGGGTTGGATTCCTGCCTCACGCAGTTTAAGCACGATATCGCGTCGTGCTTCGGGCTTCATCTGACGTTCCAACAGGTATTCACGTCCACTGAAATCAGGTTGTGAAATAGCCATACGTTCAGCATCCGTCTTGGCTGTCTCTATCTGTTTGTAATAGATTTCTTTCTCGCGTTCCAACAACTGGAAGCCCATGTATGCTGCACCGAGGTCACCACTTACACAGATGAGGTCTGTCTCTTTCGCTCCATTCCGATAAATGGCTTTCCCTTTCTCCACTTCACCGATGGCGGTGATGGAGATAGCAAGTCCGGTACGAGAGGAGG
>JBGUGM010000274.1:0-1993 GCA_045111535.1 Bacteroidaceae bacterium | reverse complement strand
TTCGCCGTGCTGACGATAGGCCACACAGGCCTTGATGGTTTCAAATTCATCGAGCACGTCGCTCTTCATCATGATGAGCTCTGTGACACCATTCACCATGATGGCATAGCGCAGAGCCACCAAGTCGATCCAACCACAACGGCGCTCACGACCAGTGACGGCTCCATACTCATGGCCAAGGTCGCGGATGCGCTTGCCAGTCTCATCGAAGAGCTCTGTGGGGAACGGTCCTGCACCAACGCGTGTGCAGTAGGCTTTCATGATGCCATAGACGTTGCCAATTTTGTTGGGGCCAATGCCGAGACCCGTGCAAGCACCTGCACAGATGGTATTCGACGAGGTGACGAAAGGATAGGAACCGAAGTCAACATCGAGCATGGTTCCCTGAGCGCCCTCACAAAGCACCGTCTTGCCTTCACGCAGGAAGTTGTTGATCTCGTGTTCGCTATCAACAATGGGGAACTGCTTCATGTACTCGATGCCCTCCATCCACTTGCGCTCAACGTCGGTGATGTCATAGTCGGTAAAGCCCAAAGCGCGCAGCGTCTTCTCATGACGAGCCTTGTGAGCCTGATATTTAGCTTCGAAGTTATCGAGGATGTCACCCACGCGCAAGCCGTTGCGGCTCACCTTGTCAGTATAGGTGGGTCCGATGCCCTTACCCGTGGTGCCCACGCGGTTCTTGCCCTTTGAAGCCTCAATGGCAGCATCGAGAAGACGATGGGTAGGCATGATGAGATGTGCTTTCTTGGAGATGTGGAGTCGCGTCTTCAGCTCATGTCCGCTACGCTCCAGATCGCGGGCCTCATCCATGAAGAGATCGGGAGCCAGCACAACGCCATTACCAATCACATTCACCTTACCACCTTGGAAAATGCCTGACGGGATGCTGCGCAACACATACTTCTCGCCTTCAAACTCCAGAGTGTGGCCAGCATTCGGACCACCTTGGAAACGAGCTATCACATCGTACTGCGGAGTCAGCACGTCAACAACCTTACCTTTGCCTTCATCACCCCATTGGAGTCCCAGAAGTACATCAACTTTTCCTGTATTCATCTGATATGTTTGATTTTTAATCATGTTCCTTTTTTCAGTTCTTTCTGCCTTGCCTTTCGCTTCATCTTCGACTGACAGGATGAGCAGACGCCATAGATGTAGATGATGAAGCCATCTTTGCGGAAGCGCTTTGGCCGCACATTGTCTACAATGGCTGCAAGGGCCGTTGTCCGCAACTCGTCGATATTGCCACAGACCGTACATACCTGGTAGCAATGGTTCTCATTCTTGTAGCCCACTTCATACCATGTGCCGTGAGGAAGGACGAACTTCACAACCAAGCGCATCGACAAGAGCAGTCGCAGGGTATTATAGAGCGTTGCACGGCTGACGATGAAGTTGTCGGCAGTCAGCTTCTCGCTAAGTTCTTCAAGCGTGAAGCGGCCCTTCATGTCGCAAATGGCATCCAGAATTGTATAGCGTTCCGTAGTCTTGCGGCTTTTGTTTGCCTCAAGATAACGGGTGAAAACAGTCCTTATTTGCTCCTTAATATTGGCCTCCATGCAAGTGTAACGCTCAAAAAACGTACAAAAATACTACTTTTTTTGCACATAAGCGTCATCTTTTTTATAAAAAATCTAAACAAAGTGCTTTACGGGACATATTTGCATATTCATCACCCAACTCAGAAAAGCCCATCACACAGTTCATGGCAGCATGCTTCAGGCCTGCATGTTCCGACTGCAAAGCCACTGCCACCTGGTCAAGGAACTCATTGATACCGCGATCGTTAGGCTCTTTCATTCGACTAAAGATACGGGCAAGAATGAGATAGGCTGCCATCTGTCGCAGATTGTCATCAGAGGCCATCCATTCGTAGGCGATGACGGGTGCATAGTCGAGATGCTGATACAGATGAAATGCTGCTATTTCGACCATCTCCTGCGAATGGGTCTGCTCCATCCAGATATCAACAACCTCGCGAGGCATCTGA
>JBGUGM010000273.1:0-13176 GCA_045111535.1 Bacteroidaceae bacterium | reverse complement strand
GCCAGGTTTGGGGAGATGGATCTGCTCCGGATGCTGAAGTGGGGGTGCACCCGCCGGGGCGGTCAAACGGTCAAATGGTCAAATGGTAAATTTTTGCTTGGCATTTTACCGTTTGACCATTTGACCACCGACAAAAAGTCAGCAGGTGGCAGCAAGAAGTTTTAAGGGAGTTTAAATGGGCGGGGTGATTGTTTAACGGAGTTTAAAAGTGTTGACAAAGTGGCAGTTAGGCATGAAGGTTGCCCTTATGGGTAGTTGACGGTTGACAGATGATAGTTGACAGTCAAAATGAAAATAAAATATGTTTAACTAAAATAAATTAGGAGGACAAAACTATGATGCCTACAGTTTATTCAACACGTAACCAGGGATGGATCCCTTCATTGTTTAACGATTTCTTCGACGACAACTGGATGCCAACCATTAAATATCACGGAACGACTCCAGCCATCAACGTATCGGAGGACAAAACAGAGTATAAGGTGGAAGTGGCTGCTCCTGGCATGACCAAGGACGACTTCAAGATTCAGTTGACGACAGATGGCGACATCGTCATCAGCATGGAGAAGAAGACGGACACCAAGGAGGGTGGCGAGAAGAAGACCTACCTCCGCAGGGAGTTCAGTTACAGCAAGTTCGAGCAGAGGTTCTCATTGCCGGACAATGTAGAGAAGTCGAAAATCTCCGCTGGCATGGCAGACGGTGTGCTGACCATCGACATTCCAAAGAAGACGGAAGAGGAGAAGGCAAAAGAGACGCTGAACATCGAAATTAAATAATGAAGAGAGGGCACAACGCCCTCTTTTCTTTTTAAAAAACACACCAAACGGCTTAATTATCAATTATCAATCGTCAATTGTCAATTAAATTCCGTACCTTTGCAGCGCAAAACAAAAAAGGAATAGTGCTTAACGTTATGGAATTCAAGAGAAGTATTGTGATTACAGGTGGTGCTGGCTTCATCGGAAGTCATGTGGTGCGCCTGTTTGTGAACAAATATCCTGAGTACAAAATCATCAACCTGGATAAGTTGACTTATGCGGGTAACCTCGCGAACTTGAAGGATGTGGAGGACAAACCCAACTACAAGTTTGTGAAGATGGATATCTGCGACTTTGACGCATTCTACCAGTTGATGCAGGACGAGAAGGTAGATGGCATCATCCACTTGGCGGCTGAAAGTCACGTGGACAGGAGCATCAAAGACCCCTTCACCTTTGCTCGCACGAATGTGATGGGTACGCTCTCGCTGCTGCAGGCTGCCAAGTTGTATTGGGAAAGTCTGCCTGAGAAGTACGAGGGTAAGCGTTTTTACCACATCTCTACGGATGAGGTGTATGGCGCTTTGAAACTGACAAATCCCGAGGGTGTGGAGAGTCCTTTCACCACCACGGCTTCGAGCGCTGAGCATCATGCTGCTTATGGCAAGGATTTCTTCTTGGAGACCACAAAGTATAACCCCCACTCTCCTTACTCGGCTTCGAAGGCCAGCAGCGACCACTTTGTGAGGGCTTATCACGACACGTATGGCATGCCAACCATCGTGACGAACTGCTCGAACAACTATGGCCCTTATCAGTTCCCTGAGAAACTGATTCCATTGTTCATCAACAATATCTGTCACCGCAAGCCCCTGCCTGTGTATGGCAAGGGGGAGAATGTGCGCGACTGGCTCTATGTGGTGGATCATGCACGTGCCATCGACACCATCTTCCACAATGGCAAAGTGGCTGAGACGTACAACATCGGTGGTTTCAACGAGTGGAAGAACATCGACATCATCAAGGTGGTCATCAAGACGGTGGACCGTCTGCTCGGACGTCCCGAAGGTGCCGACCTTGACCTCATCACCTATGTGACTGACCGTCTGGGACACGATGCGCGTTATGCCATTGACTCACGCAAGTTGCAGAAGGAATTGGGTTGGGAGCCAAGCCTGCAATTCGAGGAAGGCATTGAGAAGACCGTGAAGTGGTACTTGGAGAACGAGGCCTGGATGGACAACATCACCAGCGGCGATTACGAAAAGTATTACGAAGAAATGTATAAGAACAGATGACTACTGAAGAGAGAGTTGCAAAGGGCGTTGCCTATTTCAAGCAGGGCTACAATTGTGCACAATCCGTAGTGCTGGCATTTGCCGACTACTATGGGTTGGACGAGGCATTTGCTGCCCATATATCAGGTTCGTTTGGTGGCGGCATCGGCAGGATGCGAGAGACCTGCGGAACGGCATGCGGCATGTTCATGCTGGCAGGACTGGAGGTGAAGGGCGATTATCCCGATCAGGAACTCAAGAAGAAAAACTATGAGGTGGTGCAGCGGTTGGCTGCTGACTTCAAGGCTGAGACGGGGAGCCTCATCTGCAAGGAACTGTTGGGACTGAACAAGCAACGTGCTGACGGCACCATCCCCGAAATCAAGATTGTTGCCACCCCTGAGGCTCGCACAGCCGAGTACTACAAGAAACGACCTTGTGTGCGGATGGTGGAAACGGCTATCCGAATCTACTGCAACTACTTGGAAGAGAAAAAGAAAGAGGATTGACAGCGGCGTCAATCCTCTTTTATTTATGTACAAGGTGAATCTTATTTCACCTCCCAGATGTCGTTCGTCTCCAGCAACTCAGCGAAATTGTGATACTTCTTCTGCGCCTTCACCTCCTCAATCTGAGCCGTCACACAGTCATCGTAGGTAGGTGCGTCCACATCACGAATGACACCGAGTGCCACAGGGAAGCCGTCACCATTACCCATCAAGGCAAGTTTGAGTTGAAGAGTGTTGTCCTCGCAATGAGCGTCATGCACCAGGATGTCCTTCTCTGTGATGCCGTTCTCGCCAATCTTCACCACCTTCAAGCCAAAGCCTTCCTGCATGAGACCAAACTCGTTGTTCTCACCGAAGATGAGGGGTTTGCCGTGCTGCACATAGATGGCGTTCTTGGCACGTCCTTCCTTGCTATACACAGCATCGTGCGTGCCATTATTGAAGATGAC
Organism: Bacteroidaceae bacterium; assembly: GCA_045111535.1. Classification (GTDB taxonomy): domain Bacteria; phylum Bacteroidota; class Bacteroidia; order Bacteroidales; family Bacteroidaceae; genus Minthosoma. The sequence goes on along the minus strand of JBGUGM010000273.1, from coordinate 10,180 downwards.
GCAGTTCTGCAAAATCTCACACACAGCCGCACCCTTATGGTTGTAGGCAGCCTTCAGGATTTCCACGGTGCCAGGAGCATCTGTGGCAACGGCACGTGCAAAGAAATGGCCACGTGCACCAAAGCACAACTCTGCTGGACGGAATGGGTCTTCCACAGTTCCGTAAGGACTGGACTTAGACACAAATCCACGTGGAGAAGTAGGTGAATACTGACCCTTTGTCAAACCGTAGATGCGATTGTTGAGCAGAATCATGTTGAGGTTGATGTTACGACGGTTCGCATGGATAAAGTGGTTACCACCAATCGCAAGTCCGTCACCATCACCACTCACCTGCCATACGGTCAAATCAGGGTTTGCCACCTTGCAACCTGTTGCAATGGCAGCTGCACGTCCGTGAATCGTGTTCATACCATACGTTGCCATGTAATGTGGCAGACGAGACGAACAACCGATACCTGAAATCACGGCTGTATTCCAAGGTTCCACACCAATCTCTGCCATCGCCTTGTGAAGCGAAGCAAGGAAGAAGTGGTCACCACATCCAGGACACCATCTTGGCTGTCCTTTCTTATAATCTTGAACTGTATATGCCATAGTTATGTCCTTTCTATTATTTGTTAATGATTGCGTTGAAAGCCTCAACCAACTCGCTCACCACGAATGGCTGTCCCTTCACTTGGTTGAACTGTTCTGGAACAAAGTTGTCCACCTTCATGCGGAGCCATCCAGCGAGTTGACCCATGTTCTGTTCGGCAACCACCACCTTCTTGTACTTCTTCAACACCTCTGCTGCATTCTTTGGCAGTGGGTTGATGTACTTGAAGTGAGCCAATGCCACCTTCTTGCCTTGGGCACGAAGCTCGTCCATCGCTGCATGGAGGTGTCCGTAAGTACCACCAAAGCCCACGATGAGGAGGTCGGCGTCGTCCTTGTCACCCAACACTTCGAGGTCTGGCACTTGAATCTTCTTGATTTTCTCCTGACGAAGATGGGTCATCAAGTCGTGGTTCTCTGGGTCGGTGGAGATGGCACCCGTCTTGTTGTCTTTCTCCAAACCACCAAGGATATGCTGGAAACCTTCACGACCTGGCACTGCCCAGTAACGCACACCCGTCTCAGGATTACGGAGATAAGGTGCCCAAGAACCCTTCAGTTCTTCTGGAACGTATGGAGGATTGATGGCTGGATATTCAGCGAGGTTAGGAAGTTTGAAAGCTGCAGAGCCATTAGCCACATAAGCATCGGTCATCAGGATGACAGGAGTCATGTGCTCCAGTGCCATCTTGGCAGCTGCATAGGCAGCATCGAAACAGTCTGTAGGTGAAGTGGCTGCAATGACTGGCATTGGGCTTTCACCATTACGACCGAAGAGTGCCTGCAAAAGGTCGGTCTGCTCTGACTTCGTAGGAAGACCCGTAGCAGGACCACCACGCTGTACATCAAGCACCACAAGGGGCAGCTCCATGATGACAGCGAGATTCATTGCCTCACTCTTCAAGCAGATGCCAGGACCAGAAGTGGAAGTCACACCCAGTGCACCAGCAAATGATGCACCGACAGCTGAAGCACATCCAGCAATCTCGTCTTCACACTGCACTGTGGTAACACCCAGTGACTTGTGCTTAGAAAGCTCATGAAGCACGTCTGTAGCAGGCGTGATAGGATAAGAACCGAGATACAGTTTCAGACCTGCCTTCTCAGCTGCAGCAATGAAACCATAAGCAGTTGCCTTGTTACCTGTAATGTCCATATAGCGTCCAGGCACCTTGTTCTTCGTCTCAATACGATAAACATTGGCAACTGAACTATGTGTGTTATGTCCGTAGTCATAACCTGCCTGAATCACCTTGATGTTTGCCTCTGCCACACCTGGCTTCTTGGCAAACTTATCCTTCAAGAAATTGAAAGCGATGTTGATGTCACGGTCAAAGAGCCAGCAGACGAGTCCAAGAGCGAACATGTTACGGCATTTCAGCATTGCCTTCACATCCATACCGCTATCTGCCAGACAATCCTTCACCATCTGTGTGATGGGGCAGGCAATCACACGATCGGGGTCAATGCCCATCTCACCAAGATAGTCCTCTGTGGCAAATGCAGCCTTCTTCAGGTCAGCAGGACCGAAAGAGTCTGTGTCGATGATGATGGCAGCACCTGGCTTCGCATACTTATATTGAGTCTTCAGGGCAGCAGCATTCATGGCAACGAGCACATCGCACTTGTCACCTGGCGTATAAACCATATCGGCACCGATATGCACCTGGAAACCACTCACACCCGTCAGCGAGCCTTGGGGGGCACGGATATCGGCTGGATAATCTGGAAAAGTACTGATACTGTTACCTACAGTGGCTGACACCGTAGAGAAGATGTTTCCGGCCAACTGCATACCGTCACCGGAGTCACCCGAAAAGCGAACCGCCACTTCAGCGAGTTCCTTCACTTCCAATTTTTCTCCCATAAGCCTATTATGTTTATGTTGTTTCTTTTAATGCTTAAATAAACCTTTTGTTCGTGCTTTTGATAGCATCATTCATTGTCCGCTATCAATTTGCGACTGCAAAGTTACGTTTTCTTTTCATTTTAACCAAATTTCTCTTTTATTATTGTATAAAAAGAAAGGAAATTGCTACCTTTGCAAACAAAACTAACTTATTGAAAACCTATATTTCAATGAAAAGAATCATCACATCGATGGTGGCTGTCATCACAGTCATCGGAGCGATAGCTCAAGACAAGAACGGTGGCTATCCCATCACACAAGTGCCTTTCACCAAGGTCAAAGTAGCTCCCAACACCTTCTGGGGACAGCGTCTGCAAGCCAGTCAGGACGTAACCATCCCGCTTGCCTTCTCTAAGAATGAAGAAACAGGGCGTTACACCAACTTCAGCAATGCAGCCCAACACCTGAAAGACCCATCGAAGGTGTTTGAGATTAAACAAGGTACGTTTTCTTTCGATGACACCGACCCTTACAAAACCATCGAGGGTGCCAGCTACCTCTTGCAGACCTACCCCAACGCTAAGTTCAAAGGTGGTCGCCTCGACAAGTATGTGGATAGTGTGATTACCGTCATTGCTTCTGGTCAAGAGCCTGACGGCTACCTCTACACCTCACGCACCCAGAACCCACAACATCCCCACGAATGGGCTGGTTCGAAGCGTTGGGAACGAGTGGAAGACCTGTCCCATGAGTTCTACAACCTCGGACATCTCTGTGAGGCAGCAGTGGCGCACTACTATGCCACAGGCAAGAAGAACTTCCTCAACGTCGCCATCAAATATGCCGACTGCGTATGCCGTGAAGTGGGTGAAAAAGCTGGACAGGCAAGTGTGGTGCCTGGTCATCAAATTGCCGAGATGGGCTTAGCCAAACTCTATATTGCCACAGGTGACAAGAAGTATCTAGAGCAGGCCAAGTTCTTCCTTGACAAACGTGGTAAGCGGGATGCTGCATGGAGGAGGACGCCTAACGGACTTTTTGACACAGATGGTTTCTATCATCGTTTGGATGAATATAGCCAAAGCCACAAACCAGTCCTGGAGCAGGATGAGGCTGTGGGTCATGCGGTTCGTGCTGGCTATATGTATGCAGGTATGGCAGATGTGGCTGCCCTTACAGGTGACCAGCGATACATCGAAGCCATCGACCGCATCTGGGAAAACATCGTGGGCAAGAAGTTCTACATCACAGGCGGTGTGGGTGCCACCAGCAGTGGTGAGGCATTCGGCAAAAACTACGAATTGCCCAACATGAGTGCTTATTGTGAGACTTGCGCTGCCATTGCTCAGGTCTATCTCAACTATCGATTGTTCCTCTTGCATGGAGAGAGCAAATATTATGACGCTTTGGAGCGTTCACTCTACAATGGCGTCATCTCAGGCATCAGCATTGATGGTGGCAATTTCTTCTATCCCAACCCTCTCCAGAGTATGGGACAACACCAGCGTCAGGCTTGGTTTGGATGTGCCTGCTGTCCTTCCAATGCAGCCCGATTCATTCCATCCTTGCCTCAGTACATCTACGCTGTGAAGGACAACAGCCTCTACATCAACCTTTTCAACTCCAACACAGTCAATGTGAAGGTGGGAAAGCAGAATGTGACCTTGACCCAACAGACCAATTATCCTTGGAATGGTGATGTGACCCTTACTATTGACAATGGTGCAGGTCAGTATGCCTTCAACATCCGCATCCCTGGATGGGTGAAGGGCGAAGTGGTGCCCAGCAACCTCTACACCTATGCTGATGGCAAGCGACTGGGCTATACCATCAAAGTGAATGGTCAAGAAGTGACTCCAAACTCTCAACTCTCAAAAGGGTACTTCATCATTGACCGCCAGTGGAAGAAGGGAGACAAGGTGGAGATTCACTTCGATATGGAACCCCGTGTGGTTCGTGCCAATGGACAGGTGGCAGCAGACAAGGGACGTGTAGCCATTGAACGGGGTCCTATTGTCTATTGTGCTGAACATCCTGATAACTCATGTGATGTTCTCTCTGTCCTCATCAACCAAGAGCCAACCTTCCAATTGGGCACCAAGACCATCATGAACACCACTGTTCAGACCCTCGCCACTGATGCCCAGACCCTCACCTTCGACAAGCAAGGAAAACTCCAAACTCAAGACGAACGCTTGGTGCTCATTCCTTATTATGCATGGGCACATCGTGGTCCTGGGAAGATGACAGTGTGGATTCCCCAAGACCTCAATGCCACCTCTCCTGCCCAACCAGCTTCCATCGCTTCCGAAAGTAAGGTGACAGCCTCCAAGCGTAACCTCCCTGCCCTCTCCGCCATCAACGACCGTCTGGTACCAGCTGATACTGACGACCGTTCTGTGCCTTACACCCACTGGTGGCCTGGCAAGAACTCCACTGAGTGGCTACAATACGACTTCAAACAGGCAGAGACCATCAGCACCTCCACCGTCTTCTGGTTTGACGATGGCCCTTGGGGTGGTTGTCGAGTGCCCGACAGCTGGAAACTCTACTACAAAACAGCTTCTGGTGATTGGGCAGAAGTCCAGCACCCCACTCAATATGGCACGCTCAAAGGTGCTGCCAACATCGTCAACTTCGACCCCGTAAAGACCACCGCCATGAAACTCGAAATCGTCCAAGGCGACTACTCAGCAGGAGTGTTTGAGTGGAGCTTGAAGTGAAAATGATTGAGTATCATTTTCGCTTCAAGCTGGGATGGAAGTAGCTTTCCGGGAGGCGAGGAACGAAGCCCCGAAAGGGACAGATTTACAACCTGCAGGGCCAGCGTCTCAACGTGCTCCAGAAAGGACTGAACATCGTCGATGTCGCCGCTCAACTTGCAAACGCCAACTCATACCCCTTCTTAATCTCCTCCTTTCGGATGAGGTGGGCACATCCGTTGCCGTTCTCCACCAGTGCCATTGCCCTCACCAGTTCGCAAGCCCAATAGACATCATCCTCATCGAGGCTGCCCACGTTCAAGATCACCTGCTACGACCGCAACGGCGAAGAGGTGAAGCGTGTGACCTCCAGCGATGACGGCACCGTGGAAGACCCTGAGAACGAGAACACCAACGAGGGTGGTGAGAACACGGGCAACGGTGAGAACGGTGGTTCGAACACGAATAACACGAATCCCACGAATGGGGATGACGACGAGATCCCAGGCTCAGGCGGCGGAAATGGATGATAAAGGTTAAAGGTCACACAGAAAGCACGGAAAGCACAGAAATATAAACATGTGCCTTCTGCACGATTGAAAGAATTCAAGTGCTGTGTTGTAAAAATTTTCCGTGATTTCTGTGATTTCTGTGTGAGAAAACCATTAAAAAACTTACAACCATGAAGAACAAAGAACTTTGGAAGGCAATCTTGCAGATTGCGGTGTCCATCCTGACGGCAGCGTTGACTGCCTTGGGAACCACGTCGTGTATGAGATGTGTGATGTGAAATGTAAGATGTGAAATGTAAAATGTAGAATGTAGAATGTAGAATGTAGGAAAAGGGCTGGGTCGCGAGATGCGATGCCAGCCCTTTTTTTTGCATTTCCTGATCCTGTCTTCAGAATTCGAGCGTGAGAATTTGCGCCTCATCATCGCTCACCTTGAAGTTCTGATGGAAGCTATAGACACCGGCGCGGGTTTCGCTATAGTAGCGCAGTTGGAAGGACTCTTCGGGCGAGGTGCAGAAGACCGTGAAGGGTTGATCGGCACGTCCAACTCCACGACATTCGTTGCCCACAAAGGCGCCTATCATGTCGCCCTCCGCCTGCGCAAACGGCAAGTTGGCAGGCAGGTTGACCTTCACCAGCTGATGTGCGGGATACTTCTTGCAACCCTCCAGCAGTGGGGGCACGAAGTCTTCATCCACGCCATAGGTGAGTTCCGACACGAAGGTTTCTTGTCCCTCCAAGTCGAAGATCTGGTGCAGCAGGGCACAGTAGTAGCACAGCGTGAAGCTGACCGCCCGGTCGCTGCTGTTGCCACGGATTTTCAGCACGAAGAAGACGTTCCCTTCATCGTCTTTGTTAGGCTCTGCAGGCACGGCGCGGCACTCGTCGCCAATGAACACCGTCAGGCGATCCTCGTTGGTGGAGTAAGGAATCAGTTCCTCCTGCAACTTGACCATGATGAACATGGAACTCTCAAACTTCGTGGGGTCTGGTGCCAACCACGAGGGAGCCTCCTCGTTGCCTGTCAGGTCAACACTCCATGCAGGCTTTCCAGATCCAACAAATGTGGAACCATTGGACGATGTTTCGTCATCGCCCGACGAGCAGCCCCACAATAGGGTGAGGGCTGTCGTCAGCAATAGGATTTTTATCGTTTTCATTTGATGATATGTTTTTTACCATTATAGATATAGACACCTGGATGGGTTGGCGCTTGTGGCAACTGGATGCCCTGCAGCGTGTACCAGCCCTCCTTTGGCAACTGGCTTGCCTTGACGAAGCTGATCGTCGTAGGCTCGGAAGGTGTGCCGCTGATGCCGTTCACCTTGTAGGTCATCACCTCGCCTGTGGTGGCAACGATGTCGCCGTCACGCTCAATGGCAAACGACAGCGGAGCCTCCTTCTCACCCTCAATGCTGAGGTAGTTGACAGGTGAGCGTTTAGAGTTGATTGTTATGCTGCCGCATTCTTCACCGTCAACGTAAGCCACCAGCTTGTCGCCGTCCTCCACATCGATGCCTTCCACCTTAGCCACGATGTTCATCGTTGCGGCATAGTTCAGGGCAGCAGCACGACGTTGTGTGGTTGGCGTGCCGATGAAGGTTGCTCCAGGCTCGTAGTAAGGATAGCAGAACGAAGTCGGCGTGTCGCTCAGTCGATGGAGCATATAGCCCTCACCCGGCTTCATGTATTCCAGGGTTCCGAGCCATTCGCCGCCACCCTTGCCGTCACTTTCGAACATCGCAAATTCATGTTGGTTCTTGATGACGTCGCCGTCGGTGGCATCGTCGAAGTACTCCGTCAGAGCCGTTGCCACAGGCAGGTTCACCAGCGGCGTGTAGCCAATGCTGTTCCATCCTGGTCTCACACTGATGGTGCGGTCTTTCTCATCCTTGTAGGCCTCGCCCCAGATTTCCACGCGATGGTCGTCCTGCACCTTGACCTTGTAGCTGAACTCCTGCGACAGGTCTTTGGAGTCAATTTCCTTACCTGCGTTGCTCATCCACTTGCCGTTGCGATAGACCAGCGTCAGGTCTTGCGAATCCTCCGTCAGGATGTCGCCCTCCTGCCATGGGAACCGTCCGAGGATGGTCGATAAGTCTGCGAATGCCTGGTTGTGCACATAGAACGAAATCCAGTTCCAGCCTTCCGCCAGATCTATCGTCTGCTTGTAGCATTCGGATGCATACATCTGCACGGGGTTGGAGACGGTGCCCACAGTGGTCTGCTCAGCGAATCGGATTTCCTCTGGATTCGTACTCAGCATCATCGTCTTGCCTGTTGCATAGTGCCACAGCTGGAACGACAGCGTGCTTGCCACCGTCGTGCTGTCATAGATGGTCATGTAGAGCATGCTGCGTCCTGTGTTGGCATCATACTTGATGTTGTTCACACCCATGCAGCGTCCTGCCGCGTCGAAGGCAGCCACCATGTCTTGCGGCTCCGTGACGATGCTGTTGCCCACATAGACCTGAGCCACGATGTTCATCGAGTAGCGCTTCAGGTCTTGGTCAACCCTCCATTCAGGACTCTCACCCTCGACAGTCAGTACGATCGGCAGTGGTTCCGACAGCCCGTTCTCGTCAGTTAGGTAGATGATTTGGTCGTAAGTGCCCACATTGATGTCCTTGCTGATGGAGATGTCAATATTGTCGGTGCTCATGGCATCCACCACGTTGCTGGTCTTGTCAGCCGTCATCCAGCGAGGCAAGTTCTCGATGGTGTAGGTGTGCGCCTTGCCGCCCTTGTTGACAATCTGCAGGAAGAGCTCACGCTCGTAGCCCGCCTTCATACTTGTCGTGACGCGCTTTTCGCCCCATTGCAATGGGTTGCGGTCCACGAAGAAGCACTCAGTGGCAGGCGACTTCATGAAGTTACCGTTCTTGTCAGGAATGTCGTAGAGCGTCACATACACATTCTGCTTGTTGATGCGCGAGTCTTGCTCGTCGATGTTCACCAGCAGCTGGTTGTCACGACCCACATAACTGAAGTTCAGGTTGCGCAACTGCTCGTAAGCCTGCACGGGGGCACCGGTGTTGCGGTCAATGCGTGTCAAGATGTCGTCAACAGGATTGACGAACACGCTGTCGCGCTTGTCAAGGACGTTGCCGTCATTGTCCACCTTCACCTTGCTGCTCAGGGCGTAAGGTTGCAGGCTGAGTTCACCGCTCTTCTGTCGCTCCTGATGGTCGAAAGACATATAGGCAAGGAGTCCGCGCTCTGAGCCGCCAGGCGACTTGGTCGAGTAGCGTTTGATGAGCGTCGTTGGCAGTGCCTGCTCAAAGAGTGCCAGACCGTCGATGTGACCTGTGAAGGCGTTTGCCTCATACAGGGTTGGGTCACCGCTCTTCTGCCATACCATATCGCCGAGGAAGAAGCGAGTGGCGAGCATACCGCCGAGCGTGTCGGTGGTCAGCTGTGCCTTCAGTTCGTTATCCACATAGATGCTTGCCACGTTGCGCATGCGGTTCACGGTCATCGCGTAGTGGTGCCATGCGTCATCGCTGTAGTTGCCTTCCAATGCGAACTCACGACCGTTGGTGCGGTACTTCAGCTTGTTGTCCTCAAAGCCGATGAAAAACTTGTTGCGTGCACCCTCATCGTCAGCTGCACCCGAACCGTTTGCCATCAGCGTACCGTTCTCCTGGGCAGTCTTGAACCAGAACATCAGCGTGTAGTCCTCTTCGTCATTGCGCTGGAAGAGGTCGGTTCTCAACTGCAAGCCCTTCGCCTTGTCTGCCATATAGATATTGTGGTTGTTATTGACACGCGGAACGGCCGTACCGTTGCTTACCGTCCATTCATTGCCTAATGCCTTTGCCAATTCCTCGGCAGACAAGTTACCCACGTTGTTGATAACTTGTGCTACTTTGGCGTTTCTGGTCCAGTTGTTGGTTCCAGCCCAGCGTGATTTGTTAATGTAGCAGGAACTATACCTTCCATAGAAATCAAAGTATCCGCCATAGTCTAAACAGTTCTCAACAGCAAGTGTGGTATTGCTGGTGGCACAGCCAACGAAAGCACCGGCGAAACTGGCTGCAGAATTGTCTTTCTCCAAGTCAAAGCCAGTGTGATGGACGGATCCGTCAAACCGACAGTTGCGCACGGTAAGCGTGCCCGCATCGGCGTATCCTACGATGCCGCCACCTCTTACATAGACTGTTACTTTTGGCGACACGCGACAGTTCGTTACCACCACATTGGAACCGCTTTCTACGTGGCCTACGAGACCGGATGAATGCCAACTTCCCGTAATGCTACCACTGACGTTCACATTGCGGATGGTACTGATGCCCGTCACATACTGGATAGGTGCCGTGCAATTCCCATGACTACCTATATTACAATTCAGCGTATGACCGTTACCATTGAAGTCACCACGGAAGCGTGCTGAGCCGACGCCCACAGGCTCGGTGATGTTGATGTCCGCCATGAGCTGGGCATAGATATCGTACTCACCCTTGGCATCAGCCACCATTTGGCGGAAGGTGTTCCAGTCGGCATCGGTGCTGATCTTGAAG
>JBGUGM010000272.1:0-13363 GCA_045111535.1 Bacteroidaceae bacterium | reverse complement strand
CCATCGTCAATCCAGAGCATCGCCCACAGATGGCAACCGTTCGTGACGGTGTGATGAAGAAGGAAATCCTCGACGAGAACTACAAGGCAGAAGTGGTGAAGCACGACGTGGCCAAGTATGTGCCCACTACCGACTATGTAGTGAAGGTGCTCGACCGTCACGTGGAGAAAGCAAAGCACAACCTCAAGGGAGCTCCCATCATCGTGGCAGGTGGCTACGGTGTAGGTGGTCCCGAAGGATTCAACCTCCTGTTCGAACTCGCTAAGGAGCTTCACGCAGAAGTGGGTGCCAGCCGTGCTGCTGTTGATGCAGGTTGGATTGACCACGACCGTCAGATTGGTCAGACAGGTACGACTGTACGTCCAAAGGTGTACATCGCCTGCGGTATCTCTGGTGCTATCCAGCACGTGGCAGGCATGAAGGAGTCAGGTATCATCATCTCCATCAACAACGACCCCAACGCACCTATCAACCAGATTGCCGACTACATCATCAACGGCACCATCGAAGAGGTTGTTCCAAAACTCATTAAGTATTATAAGAAGAATAGTAAGTAATCATGGCAAATTCCTATACCGACGTTCCTGAGATTAAATTTCACATGGAACACCCTTTGATGAAACGTATCGTTGAGTTGAAGGAGAGAAACTACGCTGACTACGGTCAGTATGACTATGCACCCAAGGACTACGAGGATGCACAGGAGAACTATGACAGCCTGCTCGAAATCACAGGCGACATCAATGCCAACATCATCGGTCCTAACTCCGAGGATGTGGATGCCGAAGGCCCTCACTGCGAGAATGGTCGTGTGCGCTATGCCAGCAAGACCTACGAGAACCTCGACGCCACCATCAAGGCAGGTCTCTGCGGCATGACCATGCCACGTCGTTACGGCGGTCTCAACCTGCCCAACGTGGTTTACACCGCTGCCAACGAGATCATCGCTGAGGGTGATGCAGGTTTCGAAAACATCTGGTCACTCCAGGACTGCATCGAGACCCTCTATGAGTTTGGCGACGAAGACCAGCGCAAGCGTTACATCCCACGTGTGTGTGCCGGCGAAACCATGTCTATGGACTTGACAGAGCCTGATGCAGGTTCCGACCTCCAGAGCGTGATGCTCAAAGCCACCTTCGACGAGAAGGAGAACTGCTGGCGCCTGAACGGTGTGAAGCGTTTCATCACCAACGGTGACGCTGACATCCACCTCGTGCTCGCACGTTCAGTGGAAGGCACTCGTGATGGTCGTGGTCTTTCCATGTTCATCTACGATAAGCGCAATGGCGGCGTGAATGTACGTCGTATCGAGAACAAACTCGGTATCCACGGCAGCCCTACCTGCGAACTCGTTTACAAGAACGCCAAGGCAGAACTCTGTGGCTCGGAGAAACTCGGTCTCATCAAGTATGTGATGGGTCTGATGAACGGTGCCCGTCTGGGTATCGCCTCTCAGTCAGTGGGTGCTGAACAGGCAGCCTACGAAGAAGCCATCAACTACGCTCGCGACCGCAAGCAGTTCGGCAAGGAGATCATCCACTTCCCAGCCGTTTACGATATGATTGCCCGCATCAAGGCAAAACTCGATGCAGGTCGTTCACTCCTCTACATGACTGCTCGTTACGTAGACATCTACAAGGCACTCGACGACATCAGCAAGGAGCGCAAACTCACCCCAGAGGAGCGCGACGAGTTCAAAAAGTACAGCAAACTCGCTGACGCCTTCACGCCACTCGCCAAGGGCATGAACTCCGAGTTCGCCAACGAATCCGCCTACGACTCCATCCAGGTGCACGGCGGTTCAGGCTTCATGCTCGAGTACAAGTGCCAGCGCGTCTACCGCGATGCCCGCATCATGTCCATCTACGAAGGCACCACTCAGCTCCAGACCGTTGCAGCCATCCGCTACATCACCTCTGGCTTCTATGCTGGTGTCATCAAGGACTTCGAAGCAGAACCCGTTGCTGCTGAGTATGCTGCTTATGCAGAGCGCATCAAGGCAATGAACGAGAAGTTGACCGCAGCCATTGAGGCAGCAAAAGCTCCAGGCAACCAGGACTTCCTCGACCTCTGCGCCCGCAAACTCTACGAGATGACCGCCTACGTCATCATGTGTCACCTCCTCCTGCAAGACACCCAGCGTGCTCCCGAACTCTTCGGCAAGTCGCTCGTCGTCTTCATGAACTACGCTGAAAGCGAAGTGGCAAAGCACTTCAACTACATCAGCAAACTCGATGTGGCACAACTCGACAGTTACGTGCAGGAATAAAGACAACATCTAAAGTCAACCATAAGAAGGGGTCGTCCACAGATTTGTGAGCGACCCTTTTTTATCACCATTAAAATTCCAATCTCACATCTGCCACTTCATCAGCAGATAAGAAAGTTTGGTTGAGTTGATAAATCTTCGCTTGCTGTTGACTGTAGTAACGAACGTTGACCTCTTCACCCGCTTGTTTTGAGAAGAGGGCACATACGATGTTGTCAAGGGTTGTATTCTGATCAATTTCTGTTGACCCGCGGAGTTCATCACCCACGAACAGTGCCAACTTGTCACCGGCTTGCATGGTGAAGGGCAGGTCACCTGACAGCGAGATGCTGACAATGGGCTTGACAGGATATTTCGTGCTACCCATGGAAAAGTAGGGTTGGAAGTTTTCGCTGTCATCATAGATGCCATAGACAAGATCTGGAACAAATGGCATGATGTCCTTCATGACGAAGGTCTGCTTCAGGTTCTCGCAGTAGTAGTTCACCGACAGGAGCGCATCACGCTCATCGTTGTTTCCTTTGATGGCAAGGATGAAGTAGGCTACCGACTCCCCTGTCCCCTGTACCTCCTTGAAGTTGCACAGCGACAAGGCGCGGCATTCTTCGCCTTTGGTGACAGACATCAAATCTTTGTCGCTGGCGTAGGAGAACAGGTCTTCATCGAGTTTGACTTGCAGAACCATCGTGCTTTCAAACTGCAAGGGGTCGGGAGCAGCCCAGTCAGGAAGGGGCTCATCCGACATCCAATTGATGTCCTTGATATAGTCCCACGAGGGGGCTGTTGGTGCTTCCATCACCGTGTACCTAGGATGGCTGGGGGGATTGGTGTCGTCACCATCTGATGAGCAGCCCCACGCTATGGTGAGGACTGCCATCAGTACTATTAAATGCTGAATCTTCTTCATATCTTTATTGGATGATTTGCTTTTTACCATGATGGATGTATATACCTTTGACACTTGGCTGTGCAGGCAACTTGACACCTTGCAGCGTGTACCAGCCGTCTTGTGTGTCCATCTCCTGACGAACAAACTCAATACTTGTAGGCTCATCAGGTGTACCGCTGATGGCATTGCCCTCGAAAGTCATCACCTCAGCCGTAGTGGCAATGATGTCATCGTCACGTTCGATGGCAAACGATAGGGTTCCCTTCTTTTCACCTTCAATGCTCATGTACAGCACCTCATCATCACTGAAGGTGGTCACGCCACGCAGTTCTCCGTCACAGAAGGCAAGCAGTTGGTCACCGTCCTGCAGTTCAACGCCTTCGACAACAGCCACCAGCGACATGGTCGTCTTATATCCAGACACCTTCCTCATCTTTGAAGAGGCAATCGTGGAACCGTCCATATAGAAAGTTCCTGGCTCGTAGAATGGGTAGGTGAACTCTACCTGTTCACCTTGGTGATACATCATGTATCCCTCGCCAGGCTTCATATACTTCAGGTTACCCTTCCACTCGCGTGACTTGTCGGCACCTACCGAGAACATTGCGAACGCTTCGCGGCTCTTCACCACATCACCATCCTTGGCTTTGTCGAGATAGTCAGACAGTGCCGTAGCCACAGGCAGGTTCACCATGGGGGCATAACCAATGCTGTTCCAACCTGTCTTCAAGGTCACCGTGCGGTCTGTGGGTTGAGTCAGCGCATATCCCTGCACTTCAATCGTGCGGCTCTGGGTCGTATAGATATGGTAGCCCGATGAAGGTCTGAGCCTGTAGTCGCTCAGATCACCACCATTGTTCGATGGCCATTCGCCATCAGCATAGAAGGCAGCCATGCCTTTGTTCTCATCAAGGAGGATGTCACCGTTGTACCAGGTGTACTGACTGAGCCACTTTGGAATGTCTCGGAAGTCATTGCTGCCCACGTTGAATGAAATCCAGTTCCATCCTTCGTTCAATGCCAGCGTCTGGATGTACATATTATTGGTACGGAAGATGACAGGCTCCTTGGCAGTGCCCACCACACTACCTGCTGCAAAGTTGATGGTTCCAACCGATGGTTCAAGCACGATGATTTTACCTGTATTGTAGTGCCACAATCTGAAGACCAGTGGTTTCCGCGTATTCTCCGTGTCGAAGACGGTGATATAGACCATACTCTCGCTGGTCGTGGGGTTGTACTCAATACGGCTTACGCCATGACAGACACCGTTATGGTCGAACACGCCCACCATATCATGCTTGTCAGTGACAATGTCATCACCTATCACGACACGTCCAATGATGTTCATCGAGTACTTCTTCAGGTCAGCATCCACCGTCCACAGAGGCTCCTCATCCTCGACAGTCAGGTTCAGCACCAGCGGTTCGCTCAGTCCGTTCTCGTCAGTCAGATAGATGACCTCGTCATACGAGCCTGTGTTCACATCGCTGCTGATGTTGAACGTCAGCGTCTGCTCATTCTTGGCACCAATGACATCCGTCATCTTGTCAACAGCAATCCATTCTGGCAAGTTCTCGATGGTGTACGTGTGTGACACGCCACTATTGTTTTCAATGTTCACCATGAATTCTTCCTCCGTGTTGCTTCTAGTAGTGATGTTCAGGGTCTTCTGACTCCATCGCAGCGGATTGCGGTCCACAAACAAGCCCCATGTGTAAGGCGACAGAGTTGTGTTTCCATTCAGGTCAGGAATCTCATACACCGTCACGTACAGGTTACGCTTGTTCACACGGGCATCTGGTTCGTCAACATTCACCATCACCTGATTGTCCTTACCCACGAAACTGAAGTTCAGGTTTCTCAGTTCTTCGTATGCCTGGATGGGTGCGCCCATGCTCTCATCAATCTGCCGCATCACGTAGTCATTGTCAGCCACAAACACCGTATCCACCCTATCGGTGGGGTTGCCATCCATATCGAGATGAACAACCTGATTCAGGCTGTAAGGCTTCAGCACCAGTTCATTGTTCATCTGTCGCTCCTGGCGATTGAATCCAAGGTAGGTGATCAGACCCTTCTCCTTGCCGCTGGGGCTCTTGGAACTGTAACGCTTGATGAGCGACTGCGGCAAAGCCTGTTGGAAGAGCCCCACCTCATCGATGTGTCCTGTCAGTGCATGGCTATGACGGAGTATGTCAGCCTCGCCCTGCTGATGCCACACCATGTTACCCAGATAGAAGTCGTCACCCGTCATGCCTCCCAAACTGTCGGTGCTGAACTGCACCTTCAGGGCATTGTCCAGATAGATGTTCACCAGTTGCTGTCCGCGATTGACAGTCATGGCGTAGTGGTGCCAGCGGTCATCATCGTAGCCGCTCTTGCCCAGCACATACGTCGCACCGCCTGTACGGTAAACCAACTGCTCCTCCTCAAAGCCGATGTAGAATGTGCCAGGAGTGGCATCCGTCTTCTCTCCCGATCCATTGCTCAGCAATGCACCTCTGCCCGCCGGAGTCGTCCTGAACCAGAACATCAGCGTGTAGTCAGCCTCGGCAGGTCGCTGCATGTATTGCGCCTTCAGTTTCAAGCCCTGCTGTTCCTTGGTCTTGTCCAGACTCAAAGACATACCCTGAGGCAGTGCCCAATCGGTAGCCGTCAGTTTCAGGTGGGCACCCTGAGACTCATCGCTTGCATAGTCACCCTTACCCTCGTTCATCGGGTAATAGTCTATCAATCCCATCTCATAACCCGTCAGATGGGTCTTTCCATAGGTGCTCAACAGACCATTGTCCAGCGCACGGTACCAGATGCGGGTCTCCTGCATCTTGCCCTTATAATACTTGCGACGGCTCGCATCCGTCTCATTGGTACTACCAAACACGAGAGATCCGTAGCCGTTATAGACGACGTTCTTCTTCTCACCGATGATGCTGTCACAATAGAGTTGCAGCGTCTGGGCATCGCGATCCAGTATGAGTGCCACATGCTGCAAGCCATTCTCACCGATAGGATAAGTACTGGTCAGTTCTATGGATTCGTCATTAGACCGAATGACACGTGCCATCAGATGACGGTTCTCCTTCACCCACAACTGCAACGAATTGCCGTCAGAGCCATGCGAGAAGATAGGCATGTCGCCACCACCCTCGCTGATGACAGGACGAATCATCATGTCAATGGTCACACTCTTGTCGCTGAAATTTCGGGTCACTTCACTTTGGGCATAGCCTTTTCCTCCGAACATCAACGACGGGTCTTCTATCAGTGCCGTCTCATTCGTCTCACCCTTCACCTCAAAGTTCGTAATGCCCGTCAGGTAGTTGTACTCAATATCCTCGCTGAAGTTGAACACCACATTGTCGCCAGCACCTAAGATGCCATCCTTGGGGTCAGGGGCACCGAAGAGTTGCGGACGGTGAGTGTCCTTGATGCCGCTCAGCACCTCGGAATCGTTGGTCAGGTAACTGTTGCCGTTTCTGACGAACAAGCGTGCCCTCAGATCATACGCCTTCTCCATCTCCCTGCCATCACCATAGAACTTGGTCACGATGTTGGCATTGTCAGGTATCATCTCACGGGTGCCACTGGCTTGCTTGTAGGATGCCGAGTCAGCATAGAACGAGCAGAGGTTCGTCCAGTAGTCATCGCCACGTGTTGATTCCTTGTATTGGAACTCGATGTGGTCGAAATTCTTCTGGTTGCGGTCAAAGCCACTGATGATGACAGGCATATACCAGCCCTGGTCGCCACTCATCGGGGCATCGGTGTTCATAATCCACTTATTGCCTGGCGATGCAATCTGTATGCCACCCGCTTCGTGCAGGAAGTGAACATCAAAGGTCACCTCATCTCTCATCTTGATGTCTCCTAACGATATCAAACCGATGACAAGGTCCTCATAGTCGAAAGCCTCTCCTGGCATCACCTCCAACACCTTCTCTGTCACCTCACCCGGCAAGATGTGAACATTCATGCCGTCTTGCGTCAATGGCAGTCCATCCACCGTCATCTTCACACCCGCAGGGTTCTTCTTGTTGTCCTGATACAAATTGAAATAACTCAACGAAATTCCAATGGCATCAGGTGCCTCGCTGTCATTCGTCAGATAGAGTTTGAAGCGGGCAGGCTGTCCGTAAGGCACACCGCTGACACTCTGCTTATCCATCTTGATGACAGGGTTCTCAATCCTCTTCGTCCGTTCGTCAATCACGGTGCCAGGATTGTAGAACAGCGACTTGCGCTCACCCTCCCACGGACGGGCTGTAGCACCACCACGGGTACGATAGACGAAGCCCTTCGCCACAGCATAATCATCGGTGACACCCACACTGCCCACCTTACGGTCAAGGAAGTACTTCACGTAGTCCTGATAGGTCAGGTAGTTCTCATTGTAGAATACGTCCGTAGCACTCACCTTCTCGTTGGTCTTCTCCCTCAGTTTGACACGATAGACATCAAAGTTCAGATGCGACTCCTTTGTCATCGCGATGTTAAAACTCTCCTTGCGGCTGTATGCCTTCTTCGTGGCATTGGTTGGCACCGTGCTATAAGATGCCACAGGAGATACGGTGAAAGTCCACTTGGTACCTGAGAAGTTGACGTTGACCATCAAATCGCCATCACTATTTCTTCCATTGGAGGCAGTGGATTCCACTTTTCCAAAAGATGGACCAAGCCCCAAGCCTCCTACAATCTTAGCAAGAATCTTACCAACGGTGACACCAACGACTGCGAAGGTGTTGCCAGCAGATGTCCCTGCGGAACTGCTGTCGAAGGGGTCATCGTAAGCGAAATAGTTGTGTGAGAAATCACTACCAAACCAAGAGTAGGATTGAGAAAGGCTGTAGGATGACTCAAACGACTCGCCGTAGTTGATGGAGGCACCACCGTCCACATCGAAGTTCTTCACCAGTTCGTTGGCTGCCAACTTATCCTCCTCGTTCTGGGCAATCATGTTAGCCCATGCCGCCAGCGCCTGTCCGAAGTCCTTCACGCGGTCCTCCTTGGCAGTGTCATCGTAGTTGTCTGGCAGCACGATGAGGTAGTTCAACAGGTCGCCCTGAACGGGCTGATGGTTCTTCACGCCCTTCTTCAACGTATAATAGATATACTCCGCATTCTTATTCAGGTTCGTGACACCAAAGCGCAGGCTGTCCGTCACCGCCACCAGCGACAGATAGATAGGCTTGCCCGTGGCGTTGGCTTGAGCCACTGCCTCGGTTTCCGTACCCGTGAACATCAAGGCATCACACTGCCTGTCCAACTCTGGCATGATTTGCTTCAGAATATGCTGCTGCGAGTGCACGAAGGTAGATTTCACCTGTGGACCATAGCCAATCACCTCATCACGAATCAGGTGATACTTCTTGCCCGTTTCATCTGTGCCGCTTGCCACCTCCACCACGGTGCCAGCCGTCACAGCACCCTGCATCAACTGATACAGACTGTCAGTCACAGCACGCAGGGCTATCATGGGTCGAACCACCACGTTGGTCTCCATGCCGATATAGAGGTCAGCATCGGCACCTACCATCGTCGCACTCGTCGAGGTGCTGATGTCCTCGTTGGCAGTCATGGTGTAGTTGAAGGCTCGTTCGCCACTGCCACTGAACACGATGCCGACAGAGGTGGCGAAGGTGCTTCCTGCATGATTGACGATGCCGCCTTCGGCTGACATGGCAGCGATGACTCCCATATAGTTGTCAACCTCAGTGCCTACTTTTATGCCGATATCCACTCCTGCTGCCCACGACATATTCATCTTATACGACATGCTCAGCGTCGAGCCCTTTGCCAGTTTGGCTGAAGAGCCACCGCCTGGTGGGTCACGCAAGATATCCACCAATACAGGCGTACCCGTGCTCACCACATCCTTGGCACCAGGCTTGTTCTGCTGACCAAACACGTAGGCATGTAACGGTTCAGCCTCGTAGTTCGTGCCATCACGGTCCAGACTGAAACTAACGGTGTAAAGGGCATCCTTGCCTGTCTGTATGTAAGGACGTTGGGCAACCTTCAGTTCATAAATGCCCTCACCGTTCTCGTCAAGCGACAGGGTGTCCCTGTTCGTCGCACTCAGCAGTCCGTTGTGAATCGTCACGTGTCCACCGCTCAGTTTCACCTCCTCGCAGCGTCCGTCCTTGGGGTTATTATTATAATAGTAGCGCTCCAGTACAGCTAACTTGATGTTGTAGGGACGGTCAAGACTGAACACAGGGTAGCCGAAGGTATATTTCGTCACGCCATGCTTGTCGCCCTTCTCATCCTTTTCCTCCGCAGCCCAGGCGATAGGGATGCGTCGGCTGTCACCCGTCACGGTGCGCATGTTGTAATAGCGTTCGCCAAAGTAGTTGAAGTTGTCCCAGTTCACCTGGCTGCACTCGAAGACGATGGGGGCACGGTAGATACGGTTGTAGATGGCATGATATTCTTCCGTTACCTCATAGACCGTCTCCTTGGCAAGCGTCATCCAGTTGCCCGTCTTGGTCACCTTGTGCAGCGTCAGCGAATCAGTCAGGTCAATCACCTCATTCGTCGTTCCATCCTGGAATAGCGTGGCATACCCGTCGGCACTAATCTGCTGTATCTTCCACTTCACAGGAGGAAGCAGCACCTCATACTCACCTGTGAGCGTGTCGGGCAGCACCTCCATGCGGTAGCGGGACGTATGCACACGGGTCTTATGCTCCTTGGTGTCCAGCCGACCATGCTTCTTGTGGATGAACTCTTCGTTGCGCTCAGTCAGCGAGCGGTCGGTATTCTCAAACACCAGCATCGAGGTCTTGTCGCCCTCCAAGGTCAGCACCATCTTCACGTTGTCACCCAGATTGTTGGTAGAGAGGGAGTTGCCCAACGGCAGGTCGCCCTGAGTGGTGCCACCCACCACGCGACCTATCAACTTGACGCGCGTATCGTCATAGAAATACACACCTGCCTTGTCCGTCTGGAAGTCATACTTCGTCTTGCTCTCAGGGTCGCGCTCGTCAGCATGGTAGTAGCCATTCTGGTAGAACACGTGACCCTTCATCGTCGCCTGGATGGAATGTTCGCCCTTCACCATGTAGAACTCGTACTTACCCTCGTAGTTGGTCTTCACGGGACCTGCTGCCGTGCTCACGGGCTGCCCATCAATCAGGAACGAAGCACCCACCACAGGAATGCTCGTACCTTTGTACATCACATAGCCCGACATCTTCACGCCAGTTGTCACGGTGAAGTTCACGTTCGTCTTCAGGTTACCCTTCGGCTGACCATCGAACACCACAGGAATGCCATCACCACAATCGGCACTCAGGTCGCTCTTCGGCAACGAGCAGGTCACCCTGTAGGAACGGGTCTCCTGTCCTCCGTAGGGCAGATTATCGACCATGAAGTAGCCCTTCTCGTCGGTAGAAACCTGACGCGACACCTTCTCTCCGTCTTCGGAATCGACGAAAAGCGTCACATTGGGGATGCCTGTGCCATCGGCAAAGCGCAGATAGCCCTCCAACCGACCGAAATGCTCACAACTGCCTTCCACCTCACGGGTATAGACCGAGTCGCGACCTTCACAATCCACCACAGAGGCTACGCGATAGACGTAGTCATAACTGGGCGACACCGTCTCGTCCGTATAGTTCAACCCCTGCACATCGGTGGCCACTGTGTCCCAGTTGCTTCTGTCCTTCCTGCGACGCTGCACCGTGAAGAAATCCACAGGGTCTTCCGTACAACTCCACCTCAGTTCGACAGCACTGTGGTGGGTGGTGGCTGTGAGCGAGTTCTCCAAGATGTGCCCCGAATTTTGGATATAGAAGGCATCGTCAGGAATCCTGACGTTATACTTGCCGACATTGAGTTGACCATCGGTGGTGAAACTCGCCCTGTTCATGACAGGTTCTCCGTTATACCATAATGAATTCTTCGGAGCATCGCCAGGACGACCCTGTATCAGGTCTGAAAAGGAGCATTTATAGTAAGAGTTGTCATAGATGCCCCACTGAACAGCCGTCTTAGAACTGTTCACAAAGGTTGCAGAACCCTCGTTCATGGCCTTTTCGTCAACAAATGCAGTGGAAGTGGGACTGAAGAAACTGTTGCGGATGTGTACGTAGGCATCCTTTGTCTTGTCACCGACAAATCCGCCCCAATAGTAGGCGCGTACTCCTCCGTCGCTCAGACGGGCAGCCACCATGCTGTTGCTGATGTAGAGCGAACCTTGGGCTTCACCCACCATGCCTCCGCACCAGATGGCACCGCCACCCTTGTTCGTGATGGTCATGTCGCCCGTTACGTAGCAGTTTTCTATGTATGCCCGTCCTTTCTGGAGTCCCACCAGTGCGGCAGTCCAGTCGTTGGACGATGTGATGTCACCCTTCACCTTGATGTTGGTCAGCACCACACCGTCTCCCACATATCTGAAAGGAGCAGAATTATTCCATTCCTGCGACAATCCACCCACATTCAGATAGTATCCGTTACCGTTGAAATTACCACTATAGTAGTCATTCCCGTCTATCATTTCGGGGGTCTTCACGTCGGCTGTCAGGATGGCATTCAATTTGTTTTCCCCATTTTCCACACGTCTGATGAAAGCCTTGAACTCATCGTCGTTGCCAATGGTGACAAAGATGTCGCCCGTGCCACCTCCGATGGCAGACTTCTTGCGGTCCACCTCGATGTTGAGCGTATAATAGACACAGGTGCGCGGCAGCGTCAACGTCACTTGTTTGGCCTTAATCTGCTGGGGTGTGAGTATCGTGGCGACACTATCGACCCACTCACCCTTGCGGTTGGACATCTTCATGACGACACGCATCTCGGCACGAGGATCCCATACGTAAGTTTGCTTATAATGGGAACTTTCATAGTCCCACGTCACCCAAATCTTCCGTTCGCTCTGCTTGCTCCACTGTGCCGTTGCCTTAATGGGCTTCAGCAATGCCAGCGAATTGATGGCAGGCTGCGTGAAAGCCATGGCAGGGTTCTTCTCGTAGCCCCAAACACCAGCAGCCGTGGCACGCACCACACGGTAGCGCACCAGCGGGATGCCCAATTTCTTGTCCACCTGCGTACTGTCGAGTGAGATGATGAGCGTCGTGTCAACGAACTCATAGTATTTCTGTTTGACATCGAACCATTCAGCACCGATGTCCGTGTAGTCCTCGTCACGCCCCGTCAGCGTGCGCTGAATCATGAACGCATCGCCATCGACAAGGTCTTCATGCCCCAAGTCTGAAATCTCCCATTTCAACTTCACATTGCCCCCATCCATCATCTCCGAAGTCAACGCCTGGGGACCATGAACCATCGGGAGGGTGCCCAAGGTTTTCTTGAGGACGGTAACATTCTCTGTGGGTCCGTCAGGGTCTGCCATCTCATTCCTGCTCCACGAGCCACTGACCACAGAGGCAGTCAGCGCCACACTCTTGATGCCCTCATAGGAAGGCAGGCGCAGGAATGCCATGTTGCTGGCTTTTTCCAGCACGACATCCTCCAACCGGTGCTCCACATCGAGGCTGTCCTTGTACGTTCCCTCCAGTTTCTTGATGGGCTTGTCGCAACTGACAGGAACCTTCAGATAGCCATAGTCGGCAGCATCGGTACCCACCACAGGGTCGTAGGTCTCCAAAGAAATATCCTCGAACTCAATCTTGCCGAGTTCTTTGTTGAAGGAAGTATAGGTGGTGGTAGCGGTGACAACAGAATAGTTCTTAAGCGTTGCGTCTATTCCAAACGTCAGTGTCTTTCCTGCAAATCTGCCCGGATAGTACCAGTCGAATTCATACCACGAGGTTTGTTCCTCTTGCGTTCCTCCTCTGTAATTCGTTGACGTTTTCGAATTGCCCGTAATCAGGAAATTCTTTTTCTCATAGTCGTTGGTCAGGATAAGGGTCGATTCGCCAGACATCAGATTGGCAATACCATTCCATACGAACAGATTTCCACCCTCCTCTGTCCAATAGAGAATGTCCTCTCTCTTGCCCTGTTCATCCTTGACATAGAAGGTCACTTCATGATACCGATATTGATCATTAGCATTATATTCGGCATAGAAGGACTTCAGGTGCACACACCCGGGTGCCTTATTAGACCACGTGTTGTATTTTTCCGAATGATTGACAAGATCATAATACTCCACAGCGCGAGCCTCCTGCGGAGTCCATAGCGCCAGCATCGTCAGCAGCACCGCTGCCAACCCTTTGCTCCATCTGTATAAGTCT
>JBGUGM010000271.1:0-20955 GCA_045111535.1 Bacteroidaceae bacterium | reverse complement strand
CGGGTCTCACCAACACACCGCGTTGGGTCTTACCCATTCTCCGCGTTGGGTCTCACCAATAGACCTTAAAGGGGTGCTGAAACGGGTCTTTCGGGGATTCGGTCAGGGGCTGCTGTCCCCGCCCTTTAAATAAAATAAATGTACGCGCGAGGAAGCATGAACAAGACGAAAGGTCTATATTATTTAATCAAATATTTATCAATATGATAAAATTCATACATAAAGCGTCTTTGTATTTTCTTTTTCGATAAGAGGGAGAGTCGTGGTGATACGGCTCTTTTTTGTGTGGTAAGAACGTGAATTGTGACCTTCACTTAATCAGGGGTGGGCTATGGTTTCTTGGGTACGTTGATGCGGTAGATGGCGTGGAGGATGCCGTAGGAGGGGATGACGTTGTGGAAGGTTTCGGTGCGTCCTTGTGCATTCACCAGGCGCTGCACGTTGGAGAGGTTGCCCAGGAGGTCGAAGCCGTCGAACATGATGGTGAGTTTGCCTTTGAAGAGGCGTTTTGCCAGACGGGCGTTCCAGACGAGTTCGTTGGTGTTCATCTCGGGCTGGCTGTAGCCGCGGCGGCTGTACATGGTCAGGTCGGTGGACACCTGCATGTTCCAGGGGAGTTCCAGTTGTGCACGGGCTCCGTAGTTGAAGGTATAGACGTTCATGTTGGTGAATCCTTCGCGCTGGCTTGCCGTGTGCTGATAGCCGAGGCGTCCGTTGGAGCCGAACTCGTACTTGCTGGAGGGTCGCCAGGTGAGGGTGTAGTAGCCTTGGACGTTGTCTGACTTCACAATGGACTTGGTGGCTACGAGGCTTCCGTTGGTGCCGCTCAGATCGACGCTGTTGTTGTGGCTGTAGCCGATGCTTTGTCCCAGTCGCCATTTGTCGTCTTTGTCGAGGGCGATGCTCGTGCCGATGTGGGTGCCCAGGTTCCAGTTGCCGTTCACGTTCTTAGGCATGACGGTGCGCACGCCTGTCGCCTTGTCGTAGATGAAGCCTGATGCCACGGCGTTCTCGGTGATGTTTCCGATGACTGACACGTTGAAGAGCATCTTGTGGAACTTGTCGTGATAGGTGGCGTTGAGGTTGTGGCCGCGTTGGTTCTTCAGGCGGGGGTTTCCCAGGGTGATGTAGAGGGGGTTGCTGTCGTCGCGGATGTTGAGCAGGCTGGTCATGGGTGGTGCTGCGTTGTTCATACTGTAACTGACACCGAAGCCTCGGTTCTTTTTGTATTCCTCATGACTGAAATGGATGCTGGGGTTGATGAAGGCGGTGTTGCGCTTCATCAGCGTGTCGACCTGTGTGCCCCGTAGGTAGTCCATGCTTTCACGGATGACGGGGATGTCGAATGAGAGGGTCAGTTGGTTAAACGGATCGTCGGGTGTGTTGTAGCCAGGGGTGAAACTGTAGTCGATGTGTGTCTGATGGCTGTAGGTCTTGGTCTTGGAGTGCGAACTGTTGTTGGCATCGAGGGTGGTGAGCATCTCTTCCATGGAGGGTAGGGTGCCCAGGGGGTGAGGGTTGGCGATGGGGTCTGCCCAGTCCTTGAGTTTGTTGAGCAGGTAGAGCGACTGGTTGTTGTCGTTGTAGTTGAAAGTGAAGTTGTAGCGCATGTTGAGGCGATGGCTCTGCTCCTGGTCTATCGCCCATCCGAGGCTGGCGCCCAAGTCTGCCTGATGGGCACGCTCCTTGCTGGGGGTGTGGCGGTTCTGAAAGACAGTTGACAGTTGAGAGTTGTCTGTTGTCTGTTGTCCCCTTGGGTAGTCCAGTATGTAGTGTTCAAAGCCTTCGTTCTTCTGGTCGGCGAACTGGTAGCGATAACTGAGGTTGAGGTCGAGGTCGTCGTTGTGGGCTGGGGTGACGGTGAAGAAGCCTTCGATGCCGGTGTTCAGGGTGTGTCCCTTGCCTTTGCTGGATGTGCGGGTGCGGTTGATGGCATATTGTTTCAGCAGGTCGCAGGCGTCGGGTGACATGATGCTGTCCATCCATGCCTTGCCCAACTGCGACGCCACATCCTCCATCAGGGTCACGCTGCCGTCGTTGCCCCGATTGTCCCAGTCGCGATAACTGAACGAGGGACGGAAGGTCAGGTAGTAGTGCTTGAAGGTCTCGCCCAAGCCTCTGGAACCGTCGAGCGTGAGGTCGTGGTTGGTGCTGATGTCCCAAGCGTAGTTGCGGCTGTTCTGGAACGAACGTCCATACGTGTCGCCTCCTTCGAGGAAGGTGGCGTTGTTGGTGTTCGAACTGATGTCGGTGTCGGTGTAGGATGCCTTCGCGCTGCCCATGTAGCGGTAGCGGTACTCTTTCTCGTATATGTAGTTGCCTCCCACATTGTAACTGGTGGTGATACCGCCCGATTGTGACAACTCCCCCCATTCGCCTTCGTAGCCAGGGTTGCCTGTGTCGTTCAGGTTGTTGACGTTGGCATAGACATTCAGACGGGAGACATCGGTGAAGCGCAAGCCAAACAGCCTGCCCAGGTATTTCGTGTCGAAGTGTCCCTCTGGATTTCGGAAGAACGTGGCGCCGGCACCTCCTTCGGCATTGGCTATCCATCCTTTCGCATATTCCCGTTTCAGTTTCACGTTCATCACCAGTTCCTTCTTGGTCACCTTCTCACGGGGCGAACCCTTCACGCTCTCCGGCACCCGCTCATACGACTGGATGTGCTTGACCATATATGCCGGCATGTTCTCCAGGAGCAGTTCGCGGTCGCTGTCGAAAAAGTTCTTGCCGTTCAGCAACAGCGCATCCACCTGCTTGCCATTCACCTTGATGACACCGCCTTTCTCCAGTTCCACGCCTGGCAACTGCTTGATGAGGGAGTTTAGCATCGAACCCTCTGCCAGGTTGAACGCATCGGCATCGTACACCAGGGTGTCGCCATCCATGTAGAACTTCAGTTTCGTTGCCACCACCACGATGTCATCCAGCGCATACTCGTTCTTCTTGGGCACCGTGTGCAAGTAGATGGTTTTCAGGGTTGTGTACCGTTCGCGCTTGTATATCTTCTTGATGTCCACGGGCACATACTTGGTCACGTAGCCCTCTGCCTCCACCTTGATCAGATAGTTACCTGTCTGCTGGATGGGGAAGTTGATGTACGACATCTTGTGAGCCTCCTCATATTCCTGGTATTCAGTGTGTACGGTGTCTGCATGGGTGCTATCGGCAGCCCACAGGAGTTCTGCCTTCACGCCCTTCACGGCATCGTGGGTCAGGTGGTCTTTCACCTCAGCATAGGCAGTCAAGACCCTCACGTTGGTCTTCGTGGAGTCTTGTGCCCACAAGGTGACCAAGGACAACAGACATCCAATGACAGACAACAAATATCTCAATTTCTTCATGAAAAAGTGCAAATCCTGAAAAATTTTTGCAAAGGTACAAAAAAAACTCTTGACTTCTGACTCCTAACTCCTAATTAATTCTTATCTTTGCCACAGAAATATCAGTTAAAAGAAAGATTATGAAAAAGATTAACTACATCATGCTGGTAGTGCTCACAGCCATTCTAGCCAGTTGTGGAACTGCCACGCAAGTGCCTGTCACAGGACGCAAGCAGCGCCTTGTGGTCAGCGACGAAGAGGTGATGAGCCTCAGTAATCAGGAGTATCAGGCTTACATGAAGTCAGCAAAACTCTCCACTAATGCCACCAACACCGCCATGGTGAAGCGCTGTGGACAGCGTCTGGCAACCGCTGTGGAGACTTATCTGCGCAACAACGGCTTCGGCAACGAGGTGGCGCACTACAAGTGGGAGTTCAACCTCGTGCAGAACAACCAAGTGAACGCCTTCTGTATGCCTGGTGGCAAAATCGTGGTGTATGAAGGCATCCTGCCTGTCACCCAAGACGAGGCATCCCTTGCCATAGTGCTCGGACATGAGATTGCCCATGCCGTGGCAAAGCACTCTGCAGAGCGCATCAGTAACAGCCAGAAGCAGCAGACGGCAGTGTCCGTGCTGGGTGGTGTGGCATCCGTCGCAGGTATGGGACCCAACACCTCCAGCATCGTGTCGAGTGTACTTGGTGTAGGCACCAAGGCATGGACATCAGGCTTCTCACGCAGTCAGGAGAGCGAAGCCGACCACATCGGACTCATCTTCGCCGCCATGGCAGGTTACGACCCACAGGGCGCACTTGCCTTCTGGCAACGCATGGCAGCCGCTGGCAACAGTTCCAACTCCATCTTCAGCGACCACCCCTCTGACGAGAAGCGCATCAAGCAGATTCAGGGCTGGATACCAGAAGCCATGAAGTACTACAAGCCAGCCACCACTACGACTACCACTACTACTACCAACACGAAAAAGGCTGCTTCTTCCACTAAAACACTGAATTATTCCACTAAGAAGAAGTAAACCTCATGTTCCGTTGCCTGTTGACCGTAGTCTGTTGTCTGTTGTCCTTTCATCTCCATGCCTTGGAGGTGAAAGACTTCACATTCTCCCATCTGGGCAAGACTGAAGGGCTTGACAACCAGCGCATCTTCTCCATCCTACAGACTGAATCAGGTGCCATCTGGTGGTCGTCGATGACGGGTGTGGGACGCTACAACGGTCTGAGAGTCAAGAATTACCCGCTTGACAAAGGCACTCCCTACGGACACATGGGCGGTAGAGTCATCAATCTGACTACAGACAACGGACAACAGAAATCGCCCAGCGCGTGGGCTGGCGTTTATGCCTTCGACAATCGGGGCTCCATCTATGCCTTCGATGTCCTGCGTGACGAGTTCGAACTGGTTGCCAGCGTCTCCAAGAAATTAGGTCACGAGGTGGGACTGAACGACATGCTGGTCAGGGGCGATGACCTCTTCCTGGCACTGCATGACGGAGTGTATAAGATGAAGGACACCACGTTGACACAGGTGATGAAAGGTGCCTACGTCAACAAGATTGTGTCTGTCGAAGGGCGTCTGCTCTTCTGTGCCCGTGAAGGTGTCTATGATGAACGTGGGCGCAGTCTTCTGCCCTACAACACCGAGTGTGCCTACTACGACGAACTCTCCAGCCGTCTCTGGGTGGGTGGTTACGAAAACGGGCTCCATCTCGTCACCTTCAATTCCAAGGGAGGCATTGCCACTGACGAGTTTGTGCGCTTCGAAGACGAAGGACCGCGCCACTATCCCATCCGCGCCATCTGTCCCTACAACGACGACGTGATGCTTGTCGGCACCGACGGCGAGGGTGTCTTCCAGACCCGTCGTGACGGTAGGGGAGTGTGCCACCGCCTCTTCGATGCCAACGAATCCGAGCACGGAGTTCTGCACGGCAATGGTGTGTATAGCCTCCTTGTCGATACCTGGAAAAACATTGTGATAGGTACCTACTCAGGCGGCATCGACATTGCCCGTCCTATCGGCTCCACTACAGCCATCTACAAGCACATCGTGGGCAACCACCAGAGCCTGCTCAACGACCACGTCAATATGGTCATGCCTCTATCCGATGACCAACTCCTCATCGGCACCGATAATGGCATCAGCATCATGAACCTCCACACCAAGGAGTGGCAGCACTGCTGTCAGGGCACTGTCGTGCTCAATGCCAGCAAGAAACCCGATGGCAGCGTCCTCGTCTCCACCTACGGAAAAGGCATCTACGAGATAGACCACCAAGCACAGGTGCGCCACATCTACACCCCCGACAATGGCCCCCTCACCGATGCCCACGTCTATGCCACTCTCTACGACTCTGATGGCGGGCTCTGGGTAGGCTCTCTCAATGGCGACTTGCTGTATAAGCCAGCATCCCAACTCTCAACTGTCAATTCTTGGCAAGCCAAGCGTGCTAAAGATACGATAACTCAACTCTCAACTATATATTACCCCATCCATGATGTACAGGCCCTCTCCGAACTCGCTTCAGGTCAGATAGCCGTAGGTACAGCCTTCGGGCTCAAACTCGTCGCTCCAGGCAGCGACACCTTTAAGGAACTCAACTACGCCCCATCAGGAGTCACCGACATCAACACCTTCGTCACCCATCTGCTCACCTCAGGTTTGGAACTCTGGATAGCCACTGACGGTGGTGGTGTCTATGTCTATCACCTCGCCAAGCATGAGAGCCGCCAAATCACCACAGCCAACGGACTCCCCTCCAACTACGTCAGGAGCCTCCTGAAGAGCCGTGACGGACGCATCTGGATAGCCACTGACAAGGGACTCTCCTTCGTCAGCCTCGATGACCCCGACACCGTGGTCAACGTTAACTACTGCTATGGGCTCAATGCCGAATACTCCCGTGGGGCAGCCCAGAACCTGCCTGATGGCGACCTCGTCTTCGGCACCACCACAGGTGTCCTCATCGTCCATCCCGAAAACGTGCAGTCCATCGACTACACCGCCCAACTCGTCATCCTTGGCATCAGTTGTGCTGTCGATCAGGAGAAACTTCAGACTCCTGCCTTCCACACGCTGCTCCAGCAGGGATCCGCACACCTCGCCTACCAGCAGCGCACTTTCGACATCCTCTTCGAGAGCGTCAACATGCGCAACCACTTCGACATCGCCTACCGCTATCAGGTGGGGAAGGGCGAATGGAGCCAACCCATCGACCAACAGTACATCCGCTTCGTTGACATGGAACCAGGCACCCACCACCTCACCCTCCAATGCATCAGTCGCACCAGTGGAGCCGTTATCGACACCAAGACTCTCACCATCGTCATTGACCAACCCTGGTGGAACACCTGGTGGATGTGGTGCATCTACATCACCCTCATTCTCCTCGCCTTCTACGGAGCATGGCGAATCTATGAACTCCACGAAAAATACATACGCCTCACTATTGACCATCTGCAACAGCCGATAGACGAAGGACAACTCTCAACTGTCAATTCTCAACTGTCAACTGTCAAATCTCAACCCGCTACCGACGGTACCGAAGGTCAGACATTTGTTGACAAAGCCACCAAACTCATCCTCGAGCACCTCTCCGACAGCGACTTCAACATCGACCAACTCTGTCGAGAGATGGCGATGAGCCGCACCCTCTTCTACGTCAAGTTGAAGTCCTATACCGGTAAGTCCCCCCAAGACTTTATCCGTATCATTCGTCTCGAACGCGCTGCTGTCCTCCTCCGCAACGGCAAGAGTGTCACCGATGTCGCTGCCCTCACCGGTTTCGACAACCCCAAATACTTCAGTACCGTCTTCAAGAAATACTTCGACATTTCCCCCTCGAAATATCAGTAACCCTCTTCTCAGAAGGTGTAAAAACTATCCAGAAGGTTTCAAAACTATCATTTTTCAGTTTTGAAACCTTATTTTGTTGGCTATGCAACCCCTTGCCCTTCCTTTATATCTACTTTTGCACTCGAAACCCAAACAACCAAACAATAATGAATAGAAAAACGATGAAAAGACTATCAGTAACACTGACACTCATCCTCATGGTGGGATGCAGTGTCCTGGCATGCAGCAACGACAGTGAAACTCCTGTCAACAGTGAAAATGCCCCCGCAGCGATGCCCACTGCCAAGGAATGGAACCAAGGTGTGGTGGGCTGGAACCTCGGCAATCAGTTTGAGTGCTCGGCACCAGGTCAAGACGGTGAGTCAATGGTTATCGGCATGGCTGACAACAGCATCAAGGCTGAGACAGCATGGGGCAATCCTGCTGTGACGAAAAAGACCATCAAGGCAGTGAAGGATGCAGGTTTCAATGCCATCCGCATTCCTATCCGCTGGCAGTGCCACATCACTAATCCTACAGCCATGAGCATTGATAAGGCATGGATTGCACGTATCAAGGAAGTGGTGGATTGGTGCTTGCAGAACGACCTGAAGGTGATTATCAACACCCACCACGACAAGTGGCTTGAGGGTCGTCCCACCAACTCCTACAAAGAAGAGAACAACCAGAAGTTGGCACTCCTGTGGATGAACATCGCCAGTGAGTTTGCTGACTACGACGAGCGCGTGGCTTTTGCAGGCACCAACGAAGTGCATGTCAAGGACAATTGGGGCAAGCCCACATCCGAAAACCTCGCTGTGCAGAACTCCTACAACCAGACTTTCATTGATGTGGTGCGTGCCACAGGAGGCAACAACGAGAAGCGTCATCTCATCGTGCAGACTTACGTGTGCAACCCCGACTTCGGACTTTACGATGGTGACTTCATCATCCCTACCGACATTGAAGGGAACGGTAACAAGTACATGAGCGTGGAGTTCCACTACTACACTCCTTGGGACTATGCAGGCGAGTGCAAGTACAACTTCTGGGGCACACCTTATAAGGACAAAGGTGAGGCATCGCCCAGTGATGAGAAGACTATGACAGAGTTCTTTGACAAGGTTGTTGCCACTTGGAGCAACAAGGACTTGGGCATCGTCATTGGTGAATGGGGTGTCACCGACCGCCAGAAGGCAGGGCAGACCGAACTCATCCACGAGAATATGACCTACTATTGCCGCTTCTTCGTCAGCGAAGCCAAGAAGCGTGGTTTCTCCACCTTTGTATGGGACAACAACGCCTTTGGCAGTGGCTCTGAGCATTTTGGCATCTTCGACCGCAACAAGAGCATGAAGGTGGTGGCTGACTGGACGATGAAAGGAATCATGGAAGGGAAAGCAAACTAAACAATTAACAATCCAAACAAACTAACATAATGAAAAAGTTGATGAAAACCTTGGCATCGGTTGCCATGACAATGTTGGTCGTCACTGCTTGTACAACGAAGGGTGGCACGACTGACGAAGTGAATAATTTCCGCATCCAGCGGGGTACGAACCTGAGCCACTGGCTGTCTCAGTCAGAAGAGCGGGGTGAGGCACGTGAGAAGCACATCCAAGAGGATGATTTTGCACGCTTGGATTCGCTCGGTTTTGATTTTGTGCGCATCCCCATCGACGAGGTGCAGTTCTGGGATGAACAGGGCAATAAACTGCCTGAGGCATGGGACTTGCTGACCTTTGCGCTCGACCAGTGTGGCAAGCACCACCTGCGTGCCATCGTCGATTTGCACATCATCCGTTCTCACTACTTCAATGCTGTGAATGAAGGCAATGCCCAAGCCAACACGTTGTTTACATCGGAGGAGGCACAGCAGGATCTGATTGATATGTGGTATCAGTTGTCCGACGCATTGAAGGGTTACAGCAATGACTCTGTGGCGTATGAGTTCATGAATGAGCCTGTGGCAGATGACCACGAGCAGTGGAATGATCTGATTGCCAAGGTGCACAAGGCATTACGTGAGCGTGAGCCACAACGCACGCTGGTCATTGGCAGCAATATGTGGCAGGGCTATGAAACTATGAAATATCTGAAGGTGCCTGAGGGGGATAAGAACATCATCCTCTCGTTCCACTACTACAACCCGATGATTCTGACGCACTACGGTGCATGGTGGACTCCTATCGGCAAATATACGGGTAAGGTGAATTACCCTGGCATCCTCGTGTCGGAGGAGGACTATGAGAATGCTTCAGAAGAGTTGAAACCTCTGTTGGAGGACTATACCAAGAAAGAATGGAATGTTGACAGGATTCGTGCTGACTTCCGCGATGCCATCGAGGTGGCGAAGAAGTATGACCTGCAGTTGTTCTGCGGTGAGTGGGGTGTCTTCGAGACTGTTGACCGTGAACTGGCATACAAGTGGACAAAGGACATGTTGACGGTATTCAAGGAGAATAATATCGCTTGGACTACGTGGTGCTATGATGCTGACTTCGGATTCTGGGATCAGCAGAAGCATGATTTCAAGGACAAGGGACTGGTTGACTTGCTGATGGAGAAATAAAGAAAAAACAGATATATATGAAAAAGACATTTGGATATTTTGATGATAACAACCGTGAGTACGTCATCACAGACCCTGCCACACCGTTCCCTTGGATCAACTACCTGGGCAATGAGGATTTCTTTGGTCTGATTTCGAACACGGCTGGTGGTTACGATTTCTACAAGGATGCCAAGTTCCGCCGCATCACCCGCTACCGCTACAATGGTGTACCGATGGATGCTGGGGGCAGGTATTTCTATATCAACGATGAGGGGACTATCTGGAGTCCCGGTTGGAAGCCTTGCAAGACACCTCTCGACTCGTATGAGTGCCGTCATGGCTTGAACTACACCCGCATCACGGGCAGCAAGAATGGGGTGACAGCCTCTGTGCTCTTCTTCGTACCTCTGAAGACGTGGGCTGAGGTGCAGAAACTGACGCTGAAGAACACCACCCAGGAGGTGAAGCGCCTGAAACTCTTCTCCTTCACAGAGTGGTGCTTGTGGAATGCTGCCACCGATATGGAGAATTTCCAGCGTAACTGGTCAACAGGTGAGGTGGAGATAGAGCAGGGCACGATTTACCATAAGACAGAATACAAAGAGCGTCGCAACCACTATGCCTACTATGCATTGACCAATGCTGAGGTGGATGGTTATGACACGGACCGTGAGTCGTTTATCGGTCTCTATAACGATTTCTCCAATCCGCAGTGTGTGGTGGCGGGCAAGCCTGCCATGTCAGTGGCTCACGGATGGAGCCCCATTGCTTCACACTATGTGGAGGTGGAACTGCAACCAGGCGAGAGCCGTGACTTCATATTCGTGCTGGGTTATGCCGAGAATGATCAAGACAAAAAGTATAGTCAATGCCCAGCGTCTGGGCTGGTTACTTCTTTAGGCGACCTCGACCATACTATTATTAATAAGGAGAAGGCACACGCTGTCATCCAGCGTTTCTCGACAGTGGATGCTGTCGATGCTGCCTTCGATGAACTGCGTCGGATGTGGGACGGGCTGTTGTCGAAATTTACAGTGGAGAGCAGTGATGAGCGGATGAACCGCATGGTGAACATCTGGAACCAGTACCAGTGTATGATTACCTTCTGCTTCTCACGCTCAGCATCCTTCTTCGAGAGTGGTGTGGGTCGTGGCATGGGTTTCCGCGACTCCAACCAAGACCTTGTGGGCTTCGTGCATCAGGTGCCGAGCCGTGCCCGTCAGCGTATCATCGACATCGCCTCCACTCAGTTCCCCGATGGTGGCTGTTATCACCAGTACCAGCCTCTGACGAAGCGGGGTAACAATGACATTGGTGGTGGCTTCAATGATGACCCCTGTTGGCTTATCTTCGGTACGGTGGCATATGTCAAGGAGACAGGTGATTTCTCCATCCTTGATGAGATGGTGCCTTGGGACAATCAGCCAGGCACAGAGGTGACGCTGTTTGAGCACCTGCGCATCTCGTTCAACCACGTCATTGAGAATCTGGGTCCTCACATGTTGCCGCTCATTGGTCGTGCCGACTGGAACGACTGCCTGAACCTGAATTGCTTCTCGTGGGATCCTAACGAGAGTTTCCAAACCACCGAGAACAACAGCGAGGGCTCGAAGGCTGAGAGCCTGATGATTGCGGGTCTGTTTGTATTGACAGGCAAGCAGTATGTGGAACTGTGTCGAAAGATGCAGAAAGATGCAGAGGCTGACCGTGCACAGCAGTGCATCGATGCGATGGTCGAGGCTGTGAAGAAGCACGGATGGGATGGCGAATGGTACTTACGCGCATATGATTTTTATGGTAATAAGATTGGAAGTAAGGACAATGAAGAAGGTAAAATCTTCATCGAGAGTCAGGGCTTTTGCACCATGGCGGGCATCGGACTCGAAGACGGCATGGTGGAAAAAGCCCTCGACTCTTGCAAAAAGTACCTTGACTGCGAGCACGGCATGGTGCTCAACAATCCTGCCTTCACCCGCTACTATGTAGAGATGGGCGAGATTTCCAGTTATCCTGCTGGCTATAAGGAGAATGCAGGTATCTTCTGCCACAACAACCCGTGGGTGATTATCGGTGAGACGGTGGCTCGTCGTGGCAATGACGCTTGGGAGCACTACACCAAGATTTGTCCTGCTTGGATTGAAGACCAGCAGTTGCACAAGGTGGAGCCGTACGTCTATTGCCAGATGGTGGCAGGTAAGGATGCCGCCAAACCTGGTGAGGGCAAGAACTCGTGGTTGACCGGTACGGCAGCGTGGAACTGGCTCACCATCACGCAGTACATTCTCGGCATCCGTCCAACCTACGACGGACTGGAGATTGACCCCTGCATCCCTTCATCGCTCAAGGAATACACGGTGAAGCGTGTGCTCCGTGATGCAGAGTTCACCATCACGGTGATGAATCCTGACGGCAAAGAGGCTGGCATCAGCAGGATGCTCCTCGATGGCTCTCCTGTGGAGGGCAATGTGGTCAGGGCTACAACAGGTAAACATATGGTGGAAGTAATCATGTAAGACTATGGCAACTCTAAAAGAAAAAATTGGCTATGCGCTGGGTGATGCTGCTGCTGGTGGCATCACGTGGAAGGTGATGTCGATTGCCTTTCCCCTGTTTTTCACGAACGTCTTTGGCTTGACTGTTGCCGACACGGCAACGCTGATGCTCGTGGCACGTATGTTTGATGTGGTGACCGACCCCTTGATGGGCACGCTTGCTGACCGCACACAGAGCCGTTGGGGCACTTACCGTCCCTGGCTCATCTGGGGTGCTGTGCCCTTCGGTCTCATCTTTGCCCTGCTGCTCTACACCCCTGAGTTTGGACTCGTGGGGAAGCGCATCTGGGCTTATACCCTCTATTTGCTGATGATGGCTGTCTATACAGCGGTGAATGTGCCCTACGGCTCATTGCTCGGAGTGATGACGGAAGATGACAACGAGAAGAACCAGTTCTCCTCCTTCCGCATGGTGGGAGCCTATGCCATGGGATTCATCACGCTGCTTTCGTTCCCTTACCTGCAAAAGATGGTGGGTGGCTCTGACCAGCACCAGTATGCCGTGCTGGGAGCGTTTTTCGGTGTGATTGCCGCTGTGGGCACCTTGGCGTGTGGCTTGATGACTCGTGAACGTCACAAGCCCGTGCGTGCCGAGAAGTTCTCGTTGAAGCCTTTTGGTGATTTGTTCCGCAACAAGCCTTGGGTGTATCTCACGCTCATCGGTATCTGCATGAACTTCTTCAACGGTTTCCGATATGCTGTGGCAGGTTATCTGTTCGAGTACTGCCTGCATGGTGATGTCACCATTAGCGGACTCATCATCAACTACACCGTGTTCATGACCTTCGGTGAACTCACCTGCATGATCTTCGGTGGCGTATCACCTGTATTCACCAAGTGGGTGGGTTCCAAGCGGAAGGCGTTCATGTGGGCGGTTGTCATCTGCATCGTCACCTCCGTGGGCTTCTTCTTCGTTCCGATGGATGCTTCCTATATCTGGGTACTGGTGGCAATTGTCATCCTCACCTCAGTGGGCATTGGTATATACTCCCCCCTCTTGTGGTCAATGTATGCCGATGTGGCAGACTATGCTACGGAGAAGAATGGCACGTCATCAACGGGTCTCATCTTCTCGAGCGGCACCATGTCGCAGAAGTTCGGCACTGCCATCAGTGGTTCGCTGGTTGCTTTGCTGCTGGGTATCGCTGGATTTGTGTCAGGCACTGACGCGACGGGACAGACAGTCATCACCATCACCGATACCATTGCTGTGAGCCGTATGGTGTGGGCACTGTTCTCGGTTTTCCCTGCCATCATCGCTGTTGTGATGCTGGGACTGCTGTATTTGTATCCGATTAAAAAATAGTTAAAAAAAGGTTTGAAAACTGACGAATGAGAGATTTGAAACCTCGTTTTGAACAGATTTGAACCCGCATCCGCGCGAATTCGCGTAATTTTGCAACGAAAATCATTTAACAAATAAAAACAATCAATAAAAACCAAAACAATTATGAGAAAAATTTTTACTTTAATGATGCTTGGCATCATGATTGCCGTGAACGCCTCCGCAGCAGAGGAAACTCTCTGGGAGGGTGATTTCTATGTGACTTGGGCACAAGGAGCCGATGAAAGTCACAAAGAGTGGGGTGGATATAATGAAGACCAGGCTCTCAACCAGGACATCGCCTATCATCTTGTGGCTGGAACCAAGATTAAAGTCTATCTTGAAGTCAATGACATGATGGATGGTGACAAATTGTATCACAAGTGTCAGTTCGACAACTGGGACTGGGAGGCTCTGCCCGGACTTGCTGCGATTGAGTTCAGCGAGAACCAGGAAGTGACGATTGAGGTGACAGACGAACTGGCTAGCGCCGTTGCTACCAAGGGCTTTCGTTTACATGGTCACGGATTCAACGTGGTGAAGGTGACGAAGGTGGTGGATGATGAAGGTGAAGAAGGCGAAGAAGGTGAAGAAGGCGAAGAGGGGTCTGAGGTTATCGAGGACTTGGAGCCGGCTTTATTGTGGCAGGGTGAGGCTGTCATTGATGGCTGGGGCGCGAATGTCCTGATCGTGAATGTTGAGTCAGAATATCTGGAGACCTTTGCTGAGAAGTTGACGAAGGCTTGCAACCTGTACTTCCTCGTGGAGAATGTTGCAGGTAGCGACTTCCGCATCGCTGGTGCTTGGGGCGACTGGGCTGTGACATCTTATCCCTCTGACGGCTATAACCACATGCAGGCATTGGATGATGATGGTGTGGTGAAGGTGGCACTGGATGGAGATTTCGTGAAGACGGCTTTCCCTGAGCAGGGTGGTGTTGCCTTCTGGGGCAATGGCGGCTTCAAGATTCTGGCTATCGGCACGACGAAGGAGTCTGTTCTTCCTACTACTGACATCTCTGAGGTGACAACGGACAACGGACAACAGACTACGGACGGTTGGTACACCATTGATGGTATCAAACTGGAAGGTGAGCCAACCACGAAGGGTATCTACATCGTGAACGGGAAAAAAGTGATAATCAAATAAAACCAACCAACTAAAACAACAATGAAGAGAAAAACTATGCTTTTCTGTCTGCTATGTGCAGGCATGATGTGTACACCCATGGCGTTTGGTGCGGTGTCTCCCGTAGCGGCTTCGATGGCTGCTGAGCCCGACGACCAGACGATTTCAGGAACGGTGGTGGATGCCGATGGCCCTATGATTGGTGCCACGGTGAAAGTGGTCGGTACGTCAACTGGTACGGTGACCGACATGGACGGACGTTTCAGTGTGAAATGTAAGCCTGGCGATATGCTGGAGGTGAGTTATGTAGGCTACACCGCCCGTCAGGTGAAGGCTCAGCAGGGCATGAGAATCGTGATGAGCGAGGACAAGGAACTGCTGGACGAGGTAGTGGTGACTGCCCTCGGTATCAGACGTGACCGCAAGGCGCTGGGTTATGCGCTCGAAGAGGTGAAAGGTGAGGAGTTGACGAAGGCGAAGGAGACGAATGTCATCAACTCGCTCTCGGGTAAGGTGGCTGGTCTCGTGGTGCAGAACACGGCTGGTGGTGCTTCGGGTTCTACCCGTGTGCTGCTGCGTGGTAACACCGAAATCAGTGGTAACAACCAACCACTCTACGTGATTGACGGTGTGCCATTGGACAACACGAACTTCGGCAGTGCTGGCACAGAAGGTGGTTATGACCTCGGTGACGGTATCTCTGCCATCAACCCTGACGATATCGAGAACATGACGGTGCTGAAGGGTCCTGCAGCCTCTGCACTCTATGGTAGCCGTGCTTCTCATGGTGTGATTCTCATCACCACCAAGAAGGCAGAGAAGGATAAGGTGTCTGTGGAGTACAACGGTTCGTTCACCATTGACAAGCAGTTGGCAAAGTGGAACAACATCCAGCAGATCTATGGTATGGGTTACAGTGGTGCTTACAGCAGTGAGGCTACCTCTGGTACCAACAACAGTTGGGGTGCCAAGGCTGATGACTTCCTCGTGGAGTATTTCGACCACGAGAAGCGTCCTTTCTACATGTATCCTAACAACACCAGTGAGTTCTTCCGTACAGGTCTGACAGCACAGAACACCGCAATTCTGTCAGTGAATTCAGGTAAGACAGGTATTCGTTTCAGTGTGACGGACATGCGCAACAAGGACATCCTGCCTAAGACTCACATGAGCCGTGACAACTTCAATCTCCGCGTGAACACCTCTGCAGGTCCTGTGGATTTCGACTTCACGGCAAACTACACCCGTGAGGATGTGAAGAACCGTCCTGCACTGGGTGACTCTCAGAGCAACGTGGGTAAGAACCTGATGACGCTGGCTGGCACCTACAACCAGGAGTGGTTAAGGAACTACCAGACAGAGGATGGTGAATATGCCAACTGGAACGGTAATGACCAGTACAACAAGAACCCTTATTGGGACCTCTATAAGAACAAAAATACATCGGCAAAGGATGTGTTCCGTTTGACAGGTAAGGTGATTTGGAACATCGACGAGCACTTGAAGTTGCAGGGCACCATCGGTACCGACATGAACTTCATGTCATTCGAGGACTACATCGCCCGCACCACTCCAGGTAAGTTGGCAGGTCAGTTGCAGAACCAGAACTACAACAACCGCACCCTGAATGCAGAGTTGCTGGCATTGTATAACAATCAGTTTGGCGATTTCGACCTGAATGCTACACTGGGTGGCAACATCTTCAAGGTGAGCAACAAGACAGACGTGTTCACGGGTATGGATCAGCAGATGAAGGATGTGGTGGCGATTATGAACTATGCCGAGCAGAGTGTGCAGCAGAGCACCTACAAGAAGCAGATTAACTCCATCTTCGGTTCTGCAAGCGTGGGCTATCAGCACACCTACTACTTGGAGACAACCTTGCGTGGTGACAAGTCTTCCACCCTGCCTCTGAACAATAATGTATATGTATATCCTTCCGTGTCAGCAAGCGTGGTGTTCTCAGAGTGGCTGAAGAACAAGAAGATTATCAACTACGGTAAGGTGCGCGGTTCGTTTGCCCAGGTGGGTAGCGACACAGACCCTTATCAGTTGGCACTGAACTACTCTACTGCTAAGTACTCTTACGGTGGCTATGTCATCGGTATGATCAACAACAACACACAGCCCAACAAGGACCTGAAGCCTACCCGCACCAATTCTTGGGAGTTGGGTTTGGAGATGAAGTTCTTCAACAACCGCTTGGGTCTCGACTTCACTTACTACAATCAGATTTCTAAAGACCAGATCATCGGTCTCGCATCCTCTTCTACATCGGGCTACAACTACCGTCTTGTGAATGCCGGTAAGATTCAGAACCAAGGTGTGGAAGTTGCCCTCAATGGTCGTGTGCTGCAGATCAAGGACTTCGCTTGGGACGCTGGTGCAAACTTCTCCAAGAACACCAACAAGGTGAAGTCGCTGGTGGACGGCATGGACTACTTCGAACTCGAGCGTGCCACTTGGTGTGGCGTGAGTGTCGGTGCTGAGGTGGGCAAGAACTACGGTTCCATCATCGGTAAGGACTTCAAGCGCACAGCCGACGGTCAGGTCATCATCAACGCCACTACAGGTCTTCCTGAGGTGGACGACAAGACCCACACGCTGGGTAACTCCTCTTGGGACTGGACAGGTGGT
The DNA here is from genome assembly GCA_045111535.1 of Bacteroidaceae bacterium. Classification (GTDB taxonomy): domain Bacteria; phylum Bacteroidota; class Bacteroidia; order Bacteroidales; family Bacteroidaceae; genus Minthosoma. The sequence goes on along the minus strand of JBGUGM010000271.1, from coordinate 3,587 downwards.
TTCTACTCCACTTTCACCTACAAGAACTTCCGCCTATCTGCAGGCTTCGACGTGAAGGTCGGTGCAGACCTCTTCTCTATGTCCATGCGCTCAGCATACCTCTCGGGTAGGGCAAGTGGCACACTGGAAGGTCGTGAAGAGTGGTACGCTTCTGAGGAGGCTCGTAAGGCTGCCAACATGACCAGCGAGGAATGGATGGAGTCAGGCCAGTGCAGAGGCTTCGTGGCACCTGGTGTCATCGAGAATGCTGACGGCACCTACCGCCAGAACGACATCCCTGTGAATCCTGAGTCTTACTGGAAGACGGCTGCTGAGAACTGCCCATCCATGTTCATCTACGACAACTCTTACGTGAAGTGCCGCGAGATCACCTTCGGCTACACCGTGCCAGAGAAGTGGTTGGGCAAGACCGTGAAGGCGCTCAGCGTGTCATTCGTGGCTCGTAATCCCTTCATCCTCTGGAAGAACATTCCTAACATCGACCCAGACTCAGGCTACAACACCTCAGGTCTCGGTCTTGAGTATGGTTCGCTGCCATCACGCCGCAGTTATGGTCTGAACGTAAATATTAAATTCTAAAGAAGGAGGAAGTAACTATGATAACAATTGATATAAAGAAATACCTCGCTGTGGTCATGATGGGTTGTGGTTTGATGGCGACAACCGCCTGCAGCGACAGTTACATGGAGGAACTGAACACCGACGAGACGAAGGCTTCCTCTATTGCACCCAGCGCACAGTTGACCACTGCCTTGCTGCAGACCTATGGCGACTTCGGACTGATGGACACTTACCGCAGTTACATCACAGGTTTCACGCAGCACTTTGCTGGTGGCTGGAACGTGACCAGTTATGCGGGCAGCGTTCATGCCCAGGATGACCAGATGCGTCTGGTGTGGGATCAGTACTATTCTGTTGCCATCAAGAACATCGTCGATGCCATCGCCAATTCTGAGGACCAGCCCAACACCAATGCCGCTCTGCGCATTCACCGTGTGTACCTGATGTCCGTGCTCACTGACATCTATGGCGACATCCCTTGCACAGAGGCTGGTAAGGGCTTCACCGAGGGCATCTCCAATCCTAAGTACGACAAGCAGGAAGACATCTACAACTTCTTCTTCGAGGAACTGGATGCCTGTGTGGCACAACTCGGCACGGGCACCGACCGCATCGGAGGTGACGTGACCAGCATGAGCGGCGACGCTGCCGCTTGGCGCAAGTATGCCAACAGCCTGCGTCTGCGCTATGCCATGCGCATCAGCGACGTGAACCCCACCAAGGCTCAGGAAGAGTTCGAGAAGGCACTCTCAGCAGACGGTGGCTACATCACCAAGGCTTCTGAGGATGCTTATGTCATCTACACCGACGGTCCTTTCACCCTCTATGATGGTTCACGCGACCTCGACTTCCGTGTGAACGCACTGGGAGAAATCCTCTACGGACAAGACCCCTCATCTCCTACCTTCGTATGCTCTACCTTCGTCAACATCCTGAAGGAGAACAACGACCCACGTCTCTTCCGCATCTGCCGCCACTACCTCAACGTGAAGCGCACAGATGTGAAGCCCGACCGCGAATGGAACGTGGACGTGACCGACGAGGTGGAGGCATGGATTGACACGCAGAATGGTCTGCAGACAGCCTGCAACCCAGGTGCCGCATGGTACAGCGACTGGGTGAACCCACCTGCAAACTCAGACATCCCTACCTTGGAGAAACTCGTCGAGCAGTACCCCGATGCAGGCTTCGACAAGAACAACTACAATGCCCGCATGGTGCGCCCCTTCCTCTCTATCGACTTCGAGATGCCAGATCGCCCAGGTGCCCTGATCAACTCTGCTGAGGTTGAGTTCCTGCTGGCTGAGGCAAAACTGAAAGGCTGGAACGTGGACGGCACCGTGGAGGATCACTTCAAGGCAGGTGTAAAAGCCAGCATGGAATGGCTGAACACCCACTATCTGCAGGATGCAGACAGAATCTCTACTCAAGAAATTGACACCTACACCGACGCACTCATCAACGCTGGTGCACTCAACAATGCCAAGGAAGCCATCAACACCCAGGCATGGATTCTCCACATGATGAACCCCTCTGAGGCATGGGCAAACCTGCGCCGTTCGGACTATCCCGTACTGCAGGACCGCACCAAGTTGAAAACCTATCCAAAGGACTTCACCTACGACGATGACAACCTGCAGACACCTACCCGTCTGCGTTACCCAATCCTCGAAAACCAGTACAACAGCGCCAACTATAAGGAAGCCCTCGAACGCATGGACGGCAAGGACGACTGGCACAAGCGCCTCTGGTGGGATGTGGCTGACATCAATGTGAGATAACTCCGAGCGAAGCGATAACTTCTAAATAATAAAAACCGCAAAAATATGACAACTAAGAATATATTCAAATTTCTCGCAGCATGCCTCATAGGCTGTGGCATCACCGCAGCGTTCACCGGTTGCTCGTCTGACGACCCACGCTTCACGGTGAGCGAGGACGATTACCCCCGCATCCTGAACACCGACATCCCCGAGGGTGAGGGTGGGGAACCAGGCGTCATCATGAACATCGAACGTACACAGAACTTCGAGTTCGAAGTCATCGTCACCCCCGTACACTACACCACCGTCACATGGTTCATCGATGGTGAGCAGGTGGCAGAAGGTCTGAAAATCAATGTGCCCGTGCTGGCAGGTGACCACATCGTCAAGATTGTGGCAACTACCACCAAGGGCCTCTCCACTTCCCGCACTTGCAAACTCGTGGTACGTCCGCTCGACGGCGACCCGGCATTGGCAGAAGATGCCAAGTCGCGCTGGCTCACCATCGGCACCACCAAGACCATCGACTGCACCAACGTCACCAGCGTCTCCAAAATCCTCATCGGCAAGACCGAAGCCACCAACGTGTCCTACGCTAATGGCAAGTTGACCTTCGACGTGCCCGAAATGGAAGAAGGCGACTACCACCTCACCCTCGAGGACGCCAGCGGCACACGCTACGGCTGTAATGTGTTCACCGTCAGCAACGATGAATACGTGGAGCCAGGCATGACAGAGAAAGTGCTTTGGGAAGGCTCGTACGACGTGACATGGGATACCCCATTCAAGGGCTTGCAGCATGAACTGGCTGACCAGGTGCAGGCAGGTACCGTATTGCGCGTTCATGTCACCGGTAATGGTCAGGGCACCGCAGCCACCTCATGGTGGAGAAACATCGTCACTGGTATCTCCGATGATGATGAGCCAGGTGGACGTGGCGACATCCAGATCAGTGGTGAAATGGATTTGGAGTTCACCCTGACAGACCTCTCCATGGAACTGTTGGCAGAACAGGACGGCTTCTTCATGGTCGGTAATGGCTACACCGTCACTAAGATCTCGATTCTCGTTCCATCTGCATCCGAAAAAGTGCTTTGGGAAGGCTCCTACGACGTGACATGGGACACTCCATTCAAGGGCTTGCAGCATGAACTGGCTGACCAGGTGAAGCCAGGCACCGTATTGCGCGTTCATGTCACCGGTGAGGGTCAGGGCACCGCAGCCACCTCATGGTGGAGAAACCTCGTCACTGGTCTCTCCGAC
>JBGUGM010000270.1:0-4255 GCA_045111535.1 Bacteroidaceae bacterium | reverse complement strand
CGGGTCTCACCAACACACCGCGTTGGGTCTTACCCATTCTCCGCGTTGGGTCTCACCAATAGACCTTAAAGGGGTGCTGAAACGGGTTTTTGGGGGATTCGGTCACAGAGGGGCTGTTGTCCCCGCCCTTTAAATTAAATAAATGTACGCGCGAGGAAGCGGGATTTTTGCGAAAAAAAATCGATTTTTATTTGTATAATGGGGGAAAGATTTCGTACCTTTGCCCTTGATTTACTCACAAAGCAAAACACAGGTGCTTATGGGAAAGAATACGAATGAAATGCTACATAAATGGCCAAGAAATTGGTATAAGAAACGATGGTGGAAGATTCTCTTCTGCACAATGTTTCCTACACGCAGAGCATTGGTACATAAATGCTTGCTAGTGTTTTCTGTACTGGTGGTGATTGCAATGCTTGGAACGCTTGTGATGGGTCTGTATGATGAGAGCGCTCTGCCGTTTATCGTATTCTTTTTCCCGTTTGTGCTGGCAGTTGATATGATAGAGAGTTATATGAAAGTTCAAGAAGAGAAGGAGAAGGCAGACCAAGAGCGAGACCGGGCACTTGAGAAGGTGGAGGAGATGAAGAAGGTGAAGGTGGACGATCCCTATGAGGAGTTGTATCTGCAAATCATAGAGCCGATGCGTGGGGTACATGATTGGAGGGCTATCCTCATGCCTTACCATGCCGCGGTGGAGGAAAGACTGCTTCCCAGATGGAAGTGCCCCATGTTTAGGAAAAAGACGGGGCTTGATATTACATCATCATGTTACAATCAGTGGATAAAAAAGGGTGCGTACACCCCCGAAGAACTTGAACCCTACGCGCAGAAGTTCGTAAGCCTGAAGGCGAAGATTGCTAACTCTAAATGACAGCCTTTGCCTATTTGCCGAAAATATCCGAAAATAGCCGAAAACATCCGAAAATGCCACAGCCTCTGCAATGAAAAGTTGCAGGGGCTATTTTTTTCCATGAAATTTGCACCCGACAAAAGCAAATAAAATTCAAAAAAATAGGAGACAAGAACAATGGGAAAAATTACTTGGATGACAAGGGTGATTGACACGAAGGCGATGCACCCCGATGTGCCCAAAGGGTACAGAAACAATAACCCGCTGAATGTCCGTTTCAGTACGAAGAATGACTGGGAAGGCCAGTTGGGCAGGGACAAGAGCGGAATGTGCGTGTTCTGCGAGATGAAGTACGGCATCCGTGCTGGTATCAGACTGATAGCCCATTATCAGTTGACGTATAACAAACGCGCGGTGAAGGACATCATCACACGATGGACACCGAAGAATGCAAACAACACGGAGGCTTATATCGAACGCGTGTGCGAACACATGCAGTGCGAACCTGAGTTTGCTCCACGTTTCGGACAGGACGACAAACTGGGTGATTGCTGCCGTATGATTCAGGCAATGATCATGGTGGAGAACGATGGTTTTCGAAAAGACCTGTGCAGTTGGAACACCATTCGAGATGCTTATACGATGGCATTCCCCCATCTGCGCCTCATTCCCGGTCTCGGCGACCCCGACATCGCGGAGGCGTTGCCCGAGAATGAGGATCAGGAAGAGGTGGAAAGCGTGAGAATTAACTATCATGACGCATTCATGGAAGACAGGAACTCACACTTTGGAACGCTTTAAGGAGGACTCGCCATGAAGATCTCAGTCAGTCGAAAGGAGATGGACCAGTTGAGGGGAGCATTCCCGGGTGTCCAGCAGAATGCCATCTACAAGGCGTTGCGCTACGAATCGCACTCCATGAAGGCGTCGCAAATCCGATGCTTCGCCATGAACAAGTTGAAAAAATCTATATTATATACTTCAAATAATTATTGATATGATAAAATTTACATTAACCAGACAAATCGGCACATCCTTCTATACGTTGGGTGTGCTCGAAGAACCCACCACGGGCTTCCGATGCAAGACCTTGGAACGCCCTGTGGAGGAGATGTGGAAGAACCCCAGAAAGCAGTTCATCGCTGTTCCTGCGGGTCTGCACAGAATGAAAGTGGTGGTGAAGGAAGAATCCTTCGCGATTGCCTTTTGCCTGAACGGTGCTTGGCACAATGCCCATCTGGTAGGCGAAGCCTCCTTCTCCAGAACCCCTGCGGGCAGCGTCTGCATCGGCAAGGCGTACAATGAGGAAAGGGGACTGATCGGGGCGGAAGATGTGGGCGAGAAGTTCAAACGCCTGATTCTGTACCTGATTGACACGGGGCATCTGTCGGGCAAGAGCCGCCCAGGGGAAGTGCTCATGGAGATTGTGCAGGACGAGTCGTTTGTCATCATCAATGGCAAAGACCCTCATGCACCTAAAGGAAAGAAGGTGAAGCCCAATTGGGATTGCCTGGAGGAAGGCAGCGATGAGGACTTCGGCATTGCATGGGAGGACGAGTTATGATTAACTATCTGCATATCATGTTGAGAGAGGTGGAGAGCGTGCGGAACGACGTGGAATACTGGTTTCACGTCATCCGCGCCATCTACCTCGTCTGTCCGAGGGGCTACATTGAACTGCAAGCCCTGTGCCACGCGCTGTATGGCGACAAGGCGGAGAAATACCTGCATAAGATGGAACAGGTAGGGGTGAAGGTGATGGAACCTGTCTTGATGAAATGGACGGAAGAAGGTGCCTCTGTCTTGAGACACCGCATTGTGGTGCCCTTGGTTTTTGTGGCAGGATGCTACGACAAATGGATGGTGGCAGTCTATGAAAAAGCCTACGAACGTTTCTTGGCTACGCTGAGTTCTTCGGAGAAAGCGCAGAATGGGGGAGTCACCAGATATTGAAAAGTGAAAAAAGTGGGGAAAATTTGGAAGTGCCGAAAAAACATTGTATATTTGCCACGGAAATCTTTTACAACCTAAAACAATGAAAAAGAGTCTCATGACGCTCGCAGCCGTCCTTTGCTGCTGGGTGACACTGTACGCCCAACAATTGACAGAGCAGGAGGCGATGGAACGCGCCCTGCAGTACATGAACAGCGGAAAGGCATCGGCGACAACACGCCGCAGGGCTGCGCCTGCCCATGGGGGCAGCATGAGACTGGAGGCGGCACCCGTGGATGCTGACAGGATCTACGCCTTCAACATGGAGGGGGGCGGATATGTCATCGCCTCGGCAGACAGCCGCACCCTGCCCGTGCTGGGCTATAGCACGACGGGCAGCATCGACTGGAACCACATGCCCGACAACATGCGCTCATGGCTAAAGCACTACGACGATGCCATCGCGACGCTCGGCAGCAGCAGGGATTTCAAGGATGGCGATGCTGTCGGCAAGATGAACGCCAGCAGGGTGGAGCGCACAGCTATTGAGCCGCTCATCAAGACCCACTGGAATCAGTATGAGCCGTACTGGAACGATACTCCGAAATACAAAGGTGCCAATCCTGACTATCAGAATCAGCAGTGCTTAACAGGCTGCCTGGCTACCGCCATGGCGCAGGTGATGAACTACTGGCAGTGGCCCAAGACGGTGCCCGACGGACTGCCGTCATACGACTACAACGAGCCCTACAATGGCATCACCAGGACGTGGCACATCACTGCCCTCCCGCCGATGTGGTTCGACTGGGACAACATGGCTGACGACTATAGCAACTATGACCCTGAAACTGGGGAATATACACGGCTGGAGACCACCGAGGCTCAGGACAGGGCGGTGTCAAGGCTGATGCGCTACTGCGGACAGTCCGTTAAGATGTGGTATGACCCCGATGGTTCCAGTGCATACACCAGAGATGTTGCCACAGCCTTAGTCAATTACTTCGACTACAACGCAGCGCAATACGCCTCTAGATGGAACTATGGCATCGACGAATGGGAGGACCTCATCTACGGCGAGTTGGCTGCAGGGCGTCCGATGGTATATAACGGCAGTAGCGACCAAGACGGTCATGCCTTCGTGTGCGACGGCTATGATGCTGGCGGCATGTTCCACATCAACTGGGGGTGGGGTGGTCAAGATGACGGCTATTTCTCGCTCTCGGTGCTCAATCCCTACAACAACACCAGCGCGGGCAGCGGCAGCAGCGGCATCGGCTTCTGCATCGGTGAGGGCGCCATCATCTACACCGACCCGCACATGGATCCGCAACCTCGTCTTTACGGCGATTCTGACGACAAATTCTACCAGTGTCGAGCGCTCCAGGTCGGGGATGACAACGTCGTGACCTTGTACTATGTTTTTTATGAAGAGGACGACGAGGTGGCAGATCACGCTTTGGGCACCATCGA
>JBGUGM010000269.1:0-10551 GCA_045111535.1 Bacteroidaceae bacterium | reverse complement strand
TCTTCCAAGGCTGGATGTCGTTGATGGGCAAGAAAGTGACATGCCCATTGTCATTGATGGGAGCGATAATCTTGGGGTTGTTGGTCGCTTCGACTGCCAACGAGGTACGTCCGTGGAAAGCCTTCTCTATTGACAATACACGGGTTCTGCCATTGTAGAAAGATGCCAACTTCATGGCATTCTCATTGGCTTCTGCACCCGAGTTGATGAGGAACAACTGATAGTCCTCATAGCCCGATGCCTTGCCGAGACGCTTGGCAAGTTCCTTCTGAAGAGGGTTCTGCACGGAGTTACTGTAAAAGCCCAACTTGTTGAGTTGTTGGGTCATTGCTTCGACATAGTGAGGGTGACAATGTCCGATGCTGATGACAGCATGACCGCCATACAGATCCAAATATTCCTGTCCCTTGTCGTCCCACACGTGGCATCCCTTGCCGTGGTCGATGGCTATGTCGAAAAGTGGATATACGTCAAATAAATTCATATGAGTTGTTTTAGAAGGCGCTTGCCTTCAAGTTAAGTCCAGCCTTTTCATCAAGACCGAACATGATGTTCATATTTTGTACTGCCTGACCCACAGCACCTTTGAGGAGGTTGTCAATCATCGACGTGATGACGACTTTCTTGTCGAATACCTCCACGTGCACCAGTCCTTTGTTGGTGTTCACTACTTGCTTCAAGTCCAGTGCCTTGTCGCTGTAGTGGGTGAAGGCGGCTTCCTTGTAGAAATCCTTATAGAGAGCGACAATATCCTCTCCCCCTATCTGCTGATTCAGCGTCACCACCTCCGTGCAGAAGATGCCTCTTGCGAAGTCACCTCTGTAAGGGATGAAATCAACTGTTATGCCCTCGGCTTCGTAGCCCTCATCCAAGGTGTCCACCACATGAGGTGCCTCTGCTGGCTTCAGTTCGTTCAGTGTCTGGCAAATCTCGTGCAGGTGCTGATGTGTGAACAGTTTATACACCGAGAAGTTGTTGTCTCTCCAAGAGAAGTGTGTCGTGGCACTGGGCTTCTGACCTGCCCCTGTCGAGCCTGTGATGGCATTCACAGCGATGTCCTTGGTCAGCAATCCAGCCTTTGCCAATGGCAACAAGCCCAACTGAATGCAAGTGGCGAAGCAGCCTGGGTTTGCCAAGTGCTGGCATTTGGCAATCTCCTCCTTGTGAATCTCGGGCAAACCATACACGTAGTCGTGGTTCCCCTTGATGCGGAAGTCCTGCGCCATGTCGATAATCTTCACGTTGGCAGGGATGTCATGCTCCTTCAGGAACGCCTCGCTCTTGCCGTGTCCAAAGCAGAAGAACACCACGTCCACTTGGTCAAAGGGCATCTCCGACGTGAATTCCAGTTCGGTGTCACCCATCAAGCCTTCGTGCACGTCATACACCTTGTTCCCAGCGTTCGATTCGCTGTTCGCAAATACGATTTCTGCCTGCGGATGGTTGATGAGCAGACGAATCAGTTCGCCTCCCGTATAGCCAGCCGCACCTAATATACCTACTTTCACCATTATCTTTCTTCGTTTGGATGTGCCAAATAGTAAGCACGGAGTGGGGTAGAGGTCACCTTGATGAAGCCCTTGGCATCCTCTGACGACCATGCCTTGGCAGTCTCACCATACTCACCAAGTTTGTTCTTCACGAGGTCGTTAGGTGAATCCACACCCACTGTCTGGAAGCAGAGTGGACGGAGTTCGAGGGTCACCTCACCCGTCACGTTGCGTTGTGAAGAAGTCAGCATCGCCTCGATGTCTGGCATCACAGGCTCCAGGTACTGGCTCTCATGCAGGAACATGCCATACCAGTTGCTCACCTGATCCTTCCAGTACTGCTGCCACTTCGACAGCGTGTATTTCTCCAAGAAACGGTGTGCACCGATAATCAGCATGGGCGCAGCAGCCTCGAAACCGACACGACCTTTGATACCGATGATGGTGTCGCCCACGTGGCAGTCACGACCAATGCCGTAAGCCGCACCAATCTCCTCCACTGCCTGAATGGCAGCAATCTTGTCATCGTAGTGCTTGCCGTTCACGCTGCACAGTTCACCCTTCTCAAAGCCCAACTTCAACAGTTCAGGACCTTCCTTCGTAGGGTGCTTCAGGTAGGCAGACTCTGGCAGACCCTGCGTGGAGTCGAGAATCTCACCACCACAGATGCTGGTACCCCAGATACCTACATTATAAGAATACTTCAACTTCGCAAAGTCAGCAGCAAAGCCGTTCTTGTTCAGGTAGTCAATCTCCTCCTGACGGCTCAGGTTGCCATCACGGGTCAACGTGATGATTTCCACACCGGGAGCCATCACAAGGAAGGTCATGTCGAAACGAATTTGGTCGTTACCTGCACCAGTTGAGCCATGTGCAATGGCACTCGCACCAATCTCCTTCGCATAACGTGCAATCGCCAATGCCTGGAAGATACGCTCAGAACTTACCGAGATGGGGTAGCAGTTGTTTCTCAACACATTACCAAACACCATGTACTTGAGTGACTTGGCATAATACTCCTGCGTCACGTCCAGTGTCACATACTTCGTGGCACCCAACTTATAGGCGTTCTCCTCATTCGTCTTGAGTTGTTCAGCCGAGAAACCACCTGTGTTGGCACATGCTGCATGCACCTCATAACCTTTTTCCTTAGCCAGATACATCACCGTGTAACTGGTGTCCAAACCGCCGCTGAAGGCAACGACAACCTTTTTCTTTTCTGCCATAATATTTTGTTTTTGTTTTATTATCTTATAGGTACTATAGTTCCTATAGCTACTATAGGTCTTACATTAAGCCTCTCTTCACCATCTCCTTCATAATCTCTTGGAAAATCTCAATCGGAGTGGGCTCTCCATGATGCTGTGCAGGGTCGTACAGCATACCCGTGCAGATGCAGAACTTGCGCTCCTTCATCTCCAGAATGGGATGGTTGATGCATCCTCGGCATCCACGCCAGAAGGCATCGTCATCCGTGAGTTGGTTGAAACTGACGGGCACATAACCCAGTGCCGTGTTCATCTTCATCACCGCATCGCCACTGGTCAGCGAGAAAATCTTCGCATGAGGCCAGCGCACACGTGCCAATGTGAACGTGTGATCCTTGATGCGTTTCGCAATGTTGCGTCCCTGATAGTCGGGATGCACAATCAGTCCCGATGTGGTCACATACGACTTGTTGCCCCACGTCTCGATGTAACTGAAGCCCACAAACGTGTCGCCCAGTTCCGACTGCTTGCTGGGGTCGAGTGCCAGCACCGCCTTGCCCTCCTTCATCTTCGTGGCAACATACTCATGGGTGCGTTCTGCAATGCCCGTGCCACGCTTCTTCGCTGCCTCGCGGATGGTGTCCAGCACCAAATCCACATATTTCTCGTGGCTCGCATCAGCCACAATCACCTTGATTCCGTCTTCGTATATCATCTTGTTATAGTTGGCTTCCCGGATACACCGGTACAATTGTTCTTAAATTTGCTTCGAGTGTCTCTTTGTTATATCCCTCCTCCAATGCCAAGAAGATGGTGTCATCCCCAGCGATGGTGCCGATCACCTCGTGGAAATGGGCATTGTCAATGTCGCTTGCCAATCCGCTCGCATATCCTGGTCGGCACTTGATGACTGCCAACTGCCCCGAGAATCGCACCGACATGAAACCATTCTGAATGGCAGTTCCCTCCTGCCGATGCTCCCTCACCCTGCGGTAATAGGGATTCTCTGGCAGCATATAGATGGAGCGTCCCTTCTGCGAAAAGCCCTTCACCACCTTCAGCAGTTTCAAGTCACGCGACAAGGTCGCTTGCGTCATGTTCACCCCCTGCTTCGAGAGTGCCTGCGCCAACTCCTCCTGACTACCAATCTCCTGCGTCTGGATAATCGCCTTGATAATGTCGAGTCTCGATTGTCTTGCCGTCATTATTGTATAATTATTCAAAATCGGCTGCAAAGTTACAACTTTTCTTGTATGCAACAAGCACTTTATGCAGGATTTTTTGCATAAAGTGCATAAAAATAGAAGATTCTTTCTTTACAGTTCTGTTTCTCCTTCGATGAAGTTGTCCACAAAGAGGTATTCGCCATCCCAGACGGCATAGGTGAAGAGGGTGATCCACTCGCCAAGGATGAGGAGGCGAGTTTCGCGGGAGAGCATGAGGTCGAGGTCGATGTGGCGGTGGCCGAAGATGAAGTAGTTGACTTCGGGGTGACTCTTGAGGTAGTCTTTGGCAAAGAGGACGAGTCCTTCCTTGTCTTCGCCTTGGTAGGGCTGTTCACCGTTATTGGGAGCACTCTCGTAACCGACGAGTTTGGTGTCGTTCTTGAAACCGTCTTGGGTCATGACGCGTCCTTCCTCATCGGGTAGCAGGGCACCTGAGGAACGTTTCATGCGTGAACGCTTTGCCCAGTTGAGCCCGAAGTTCATGAACCAATGGGGATGAATCCAGCGAGCCATCTTCTGGAGGGTCTTGTTGCGGAAGCACCAGAACATGAAGCGTGTGCTGTTGCCTTCTTCGTAGAGTCCGTCGCCATGGGCGAGGTAGAAGATTTTGCCACGAAGGTCGAGGGTGCAGGGCTGGCGATGGAGGATGACGCCACATTCCTTCTCCAGATAGTCACCCATCCACATGTCGTGATTGCCCGTGAAGTAGTGCACTTCCACGCCCATGTCTGTCAGTTCGCTGATCTTGCCCAGGAAACGGGTGTAGCCCTTGGGCACCACTTCCTTGTACTCAAACCAGAAGTCGAACATATCACCGAGCATATAGATGGCTTCGGCTTTCTCCTTGATCTTGTCGAGGAAATTGACGAGGCGACGTTCCTGTGTGCGTCGGTGTTCGATGGCACGGCTACCCAGATGGGCATCGCTGATAAAGTATATATTCTTCATAATTACATAAATCCTAAGTCGAGTTTGGCTTCTTCGCTCATCATGTCCTTGTTCCACTCGGGCTCGAAGACCACGTTCACGTTCACGCTTTTGACGGCAGGGATACCCTCTAACTTCTGCTGGATGTCCTCGAGGATGAAGTCTGCAGCAGGGCAGTTGGGGGCGGTGAAGGTCATGTCGATATCCACGTCATAGCCCCCCTCGTTCCCCCCAAGGGGGGATGAACCATCCGGCTGGGACTCCTCCCCCTTGGGGGAGGTTGGGTGGGGGCTTACATCTATCTTATAGATCATGCCGAGATCCCACACGTTCACGGGGATTTCGGGGTCAAACACCGTCTTGAGGTATTCAACAGTCTTTTCTTCTACTTCGTATTTGGTCATCTTGTTAAATTTTTCCGTTTTCGGAGAAACTGTAGTATTCCCCTTCTGTCACAATCACATGGTCAATCATCCGCAGATTCACGGCTTGTGCAGCACGTTCCACCCGCTGGGTCAGTTCCTCGTCGTAGCGGCTGGGACGCAGGTTCCCGCTGGGGTGGTTGTGAATGAGGATAAAACTGGTGGCGTCGTGGAGGAGTGCCTCCTTGAGCAACATGCGCACATCGACCATGGTTTCTGTCAAGCCCCCTGTGCTGAGTTGGGCAAAGTGGAGCAGGCGTGCGTTGTTGTTGAGCAGCAGCACCCAACTTTTCTCGTGGGTGAGTGTCTGCAGGTGTGGCGTCATGAACTTCAGCACATCGGCTCCTGTGCGGAACTGCGGAATGTCCCGGCAGTCCTCCATCATGCGGCGTTTACCGATTTCGGCAGCAGCGATGATGGTCAGTGCCTTGGCTTCGCCGATGCCGTTGAAGCGTATGAGGTCTTGCAGGGTCATGAGGTTGAGGTTGCGGAGTGAGTTGCCGCAATCGCTCAGCACCTCCTGCATCAACTCCACAGCGGTCTTCTTCGTCGTGCCCCCTCCGATGAGGATGGCAAGCAGTTCGGCATTGGTCAGCGCCTCCACTCCTTTCGCCATGAGTTTCTCACGGGGACGGTCTTCCTCTGCCTGTTGCTTGATGGGGGTATGTTCGTTGTTGTTACTAATCATAGAAGTTCTTTTCAAATGCCGTGAATTCGTCCTTGCCCTGCACACAGCGCAGCCACCATGCTTTCAGGAAGCCGAAGCCATAGCCCATCAACTGCACGAAGGCTGCCTCCACACTGAGGAATCCAATGACCACGCTCTTGTTCTTGATGCTGGAATCGATGAAGATGAGCAGCATATAGAGCGCGATGGGCAGGAGGCAAAGTCCGTACATGGGGATGAAGCCACCATTGGGCAACAGGATGCCTGTGCCTGTGTTATTGTAATAATCCCACATGCGGAAAAAAACTGCTGCCACAATCAGCAACAACACGCCCACCGTGAAGACCATTGGCAACAGATGCACCAGCTTCAAGGTGCCTGGATGACGCTTGGTCAGGTTGATGCGGGCAATGCCGGAATTGAACACCTGCTTGAAGAACTTGTCCATGTCCGTTCGTCGCTTGTGCCACACCCATGCATCGGGGAATAGTCTGCTCTTGTAGCCAGCCTCCACGATGCGATAGCTGAAATCGATGTCTTCACCGAAGCGCATCTTGCTGAATCCGTGCAGTTTGAGATAGACCTCTCGGCGCATTCCCATATTGAAGGAACGGGGATAGAACTTGTCCATCGCCCCTTTCTTCTTGCCTCCTCGGATGCCTCCTGTGGTAAAGAAGGAGGTCATGCTGTAGGAGATGGCTTTCTGCACGTTGGTGAACGACTCATGTGCTGCATCGGGACCTCCGAAAGCATCGCAAGGATGGTCGTTCAGTTCTTGTTCAATGGCTGACAGATAACCCTCGGGCAACACGCAATCGCTGTCGAGAATCAGCACATACTCGCCCTTCGAATGCTCCACGCCATAGTTGCGGGCAGGACCAGGACCTCCGTTCTTCTTCGTGAGGTATTGGATGTCGAGTTTGTCCGTGTACTTCTCCACCACCTCCTTGCAAGGCACGCTGGAGCCGTCTTCCACCACCACCACCTCGAAGTCCTTGACCGTCTGATGGGTCAGGCTTTCGAGCAGTTCGTCCACTTCGTCAGGACGATTATACACGGGTATGATGACAGAATACTTCATACTTATTCGAAATAGAAGGTGAAGACAATCATCTTGCTCTTGGCGCTGTTGACCGATTGCGTGAAGATGAGTTCGGACTCGTCTCTGATGTCTGGACGTTTCTTGTTGAGGACATTGGAGAGTCCGTACATGAACTTCACTTCGGGAATGAACTTGAAGAAGGGCAGGTAGAAGTCGCAACCGAAACCCGCCTCCAGATAGATGTCCGTCTGTGTGAGCAGATACTGCTTGTGCTTTTTCACCGTGAGGTCAAGAGCAGGGGTCACACCTGCCATCATGTAGGGACGGTAGTTGTTGAAGCGCTCTGCCGCAAACTTCACATCGATAGGCACGGTGAAGTACGTTGATTTGATATTTTGGAACTGTTTGTCACCGTTCTTTTCATTGCGGAATGTGAGGTTTTTCGTGCCAAAGTGCATGGTGGGGATGATGCGCAGACTTAAGTTCTTCGTCAGATAGAACTCACCCAGGATACCCACCGAGAAGCCTGGCTCATAGTTCGGTGTCTCGGCAAACCACTGGTCACCCGTCTCGTTGACAAAAGCATTTTGCTCCAGTTCGATGTCTTGCAGATGCATACCTGCCAAGAATCCGTAGTGGAACTTGCGCTGGTCAACGTAGGGACGGTTCATCACCTTCCTCTTCTGTGCATGAGCCATGCCAGAAGGGGAGGGAAGAAGTATCATGAGTGCCCAAAGACACCCTATTATATAATAATGTGTAGATTTCATCACTTGATAAAACGAGAAAATCCGCATTTTATTTTGCAGAAAGCGGAGATTGCCGTATCTTTGTGCCACAAAGTTACGCATTTTCATCGAAACGAACACTAAGAATATGAAATTAACTGTTATTGGCGCCGGCAATATGGGTGGCGCGCTCATCAAGGGGTGGGCAAAAAGTGGCAAGATTGACAATATCACAGTGGCAGACAAGAACGAGGCGCTGTTGGCGCAGTTCAAGAAGGAATATCCTGCCCTCAACATCACCACAGATAATGTGGCTGCAGTGAAAGGTGCTGACATCGTGGTGCTGGTGGTCAAGCCTTGGCTGATGAAGATGGTGCTGGCAGAGGTGAAGCGCGCCCTTGATCTGGACAAGCAGATCATCGTGTCCGATGCTGCCAACTTCACGACGGGTATGCTGGCAGAGGAGTTGGGTGCAGATGGTCAGTTCTTCTATGTCATCCCCAACATCGCTGCTGAGTTCGGTGCCAGCATGAGTTTCATTGCACGAGGTGCCAGTGCTTCGGACGAGAGCCTGAAAGCCGTGGAGGAACTGTATGCCATTGATGGCGACACCCTGGTGGTGGCAGAAAACCTCGTGGGTCCTGGCATGATGATGGCATCTTGTGGCATCGCCTATGTGATGCGCTACATCCGTGCCCAGATGGAAGGTGGTTGCGAGATGGGCTTCTACCCTCAGCAAGCCAAGCAGATTGCCCTCCAGACCATGCAAGGCGCTGTATCCCTGCTTAAAGCCACAGGATGGCATCCCGAAGAGGCGATTGACAAGGTCACCACTCCTGGTGGCGTGACCATCAAGGGACTCAACGAACTCGACCACGCAGGCTTCAACTCTGCTGTCATCCGATCGCTGAAAGCAGGATTGAAATAAGGAAAAGAAAAAATTTCGCTTAAAAAGTTTTGCGGAATCAAAAAAATGCTGTACCTTTGCACCCGCTAAGCCCAGATGGCGGAATTGGTAGACGCGTTGGTCTCAAACACCAATGCCGCAAGGCGTGCCGGTTCGATCCCGGCTCTGGGTACTGAGAGAGGACTTCTGTGAACAATATTTGCAGAAGTCCTTTTTTGTCCAAATAAAGAACAGATGAAGAATAGATTGATACTTGGAATGGTGCTTTTGCTGTCTGTGCTTGCTATGCAGGCACAGGAGAATGCCAACACCCGTCAGGCACGAAAGGTGTTTGATGAGGCGTATGAGAAGGTGTTTGGCACACAGGGTGCTTCGCTGCACTATAAGGTGAATGTCGCCAACCTCTACAAGACGGAGGGCACCATCTGGTACAAGGGTAAGAAGAGCAAGTATCTGTCAAAGTCAAGCAAGTCGTGGAATGATGGTGCCACTGCCTACGTGGTGAAGGATGACAAGAAGCGTGTGGAGATTTATCGTGGTGATGACCCCAAACAGAGCCGTTTTGGTGATGACTTCAAGTTTGAGCCCGACAACTACACCTACCACATTGCCAATGACCCCCAGGGCTACCTCATCACGCTTCGTGTGAAGAAAGGCATGAAGGGTATGAAGGAAATCCGTGCTTTGCTTGACAAGAAGACCCGTGATCCGCTGCAACTCCGCATCAAGGTTGCCTTTATTTGGGCAAACGTTGATATCTCTAACTTCAAGTCAGGAGGCATCACAGATGCCACCTTCACCTTCCCTCATAGTCAGTACAAGGACTATGAGAAGATAGACAAACGGAAGGACTAAGATACAGTAAGACCACAAATGCTCAACACATTTGTGGTCTTACTGTTTTGAGGAGTTGTCGCTAAAAATCAATTCATTTTCTGAATGAGTTGCATGCCTCTTCGGATGGCTTCCTCATTCATCGGGATGAGTTTGTGGTGACGTTCGGGCAGTGCCTTGTGCAGTCCCTTCACCACGTCCTCCACTGTTGCGATGGGGCGCACCTTGAGGAATCCGCCAAGGACGAGCATATTGAACACCTTCGAATTACCTGTACGTGCAGCCTCTTCCATGGCGTTGATACAATAGACATTGATGTCGTCACGCTTGGGTGGCTGGATGATGGAGTGTCCGTCGTAGATGATGGTGCCACCTGGCTTCACCTGTGGCTCAAACTTTTCCAGAGAGGGTTGGTTGAGCACAATGGCTGTGTCGTAGGCACTGACGATGGGGGAACTGACCACCTCGTCACTTACGATGACCGTCACGTTTGCCGTACCACCACGCTGTTCAGGACCATAGGCAGGCATCCAACTCACCTGCTTGTCTTCCATAATGCCGGCATAGGCAAGAATCTTACCCATTGAGAGGACTCCCTGTCCTCCAAAACCTGATATGATGATTTCTTCCGTCATAATTCTATTCTTTTACCGTGTTCTTTAAGTCTCCCAAGGGATAGTAAGGGAACATGTTGTCCACCATCCACTGGTTTGCCTGTTCGGGTGTCATCTTCCAACCTGAAGCACAAGTAGATACAATCTCGACGAGGGAGGTGCCACGCTTGTTCATGGAGTTCTCGAACGCCTGACGAATCGCCTTCTTTGCCTTGCGGATATTCGCCACCGTGTTGACAGCCTGACGGGTCACGTAGCAGGTGCCTTCGAGGTTCACGGCAAGGTCGGTGATGTGGAGTGGGTATCCGTGCAGGTCTGCCTGACGACCATAAGGACAAGTGGCAGTCTTCATGCCCATCAGCGTGGTGGGAGCCATCTGACCACCCGTCATGCCGTAGATGGCGTTGTTGATGAAAATCATGGCGATGTTCTCACCACGGTTCAGTGCGTGGATGGTCTCACCCGTACCGATACAAGCCATGTCGC
>JBGUGM010000268.1:0-7651 GCA_045111535.1 Bacteroidaceae bacterium | reverse complement strand
TTTCCATATATCAGTTTTTTATTGAGTTCTTTTGTCCACTTTTCAAAAATCGTACAAAGGTACGGATAAATGAGAGAAAAACCAAATATATTTGATTTTTTCCGAATGTGAGTACCTTATTGTTTACAAAATGGTACAAAAAATAAATGAATAACAAAGTTACTTGTTATTCTTCCCACTCTTCGTAGAGGTTCATCAAGTCCTCATCTTCTTCGTGGATGGGAGGTGCGATGAAGTTGGGGTTGGGTTTGATGCTCTCGAATACGTGTTGGAAGATAGCTTGTCCTTCTTGGAGAGTGGTGGCAGTGGTGGCGACTTGAATGCCACACAGATAACCGTTCATAGGTTTGGAACCATCGAACACAAAGAGGCTGTCCTTGGTCATCCAGTTGAGGATGTAGAGGCTGTCCGTCTTCTGAACACTTGCCTGGTTGTAGATTTCTGCTTCATGTTCTTTGTAGAGGAACTCGTAGAAGGCGTTGAAGTGTTTCTCGGGGATGAGGGTGTATTCGCCAATCTCGCAACTGATGGAGATAGTGTGTTCGGGATTCAGGAATTTGATGAGGACGGGGCTGGATTCGTCCATCTCCCATGTATCAGGCACATCGAGAATGTAAGGGAGTCGCCCGTTTTCATAAGTGCGGTAGGTCATCTCCTGTTCACAAGCAGTCAGTGCTACGAGAGACAGAAAGGCTACCATCAGTATATGGAGGATTGATTTGTTGTTCATTTGCTATGGATGGAATATGATTTTGAGTATTTGCGTGGATATCGGAAGAGTATCGCCAAGAGGAGTGCCACACCGATGAGCATGGGGTAGTAGAGGTTGGGAATGATGGCGATAGGATTCAGTTCAGACAGTCCCGCTGCAATCAGCACTTGGGCACCGTAAGGGAGGAGTCCTTGCGTGAAGCAGGAGGCAGTGTCGAGGATGGAGGCAGATTTGCGGGGATCAATGCGGAAACGTTGGGCAATGTCCTTGGCAATGGGGCCTGTCGTGATGATGGCGACGGTGTTGTTGGCAGTACATACATTGACGAGGCAAGTCAATGCCGCAATGCTCATTTCGCCTCCTCGTTGACTGTTGATACGGCGGGTCAGCGCCTTGATAATGAGGTTGATGCCTCCGTTGTGACGAATGATTTCAAGCATACCACCTGCCAAAATGGTCACGATGATGAGTTCAGACATACCCATCATGCCCTCGTTCATGGCGGCAAACCAGCCAAATACATCGTAGGTGCCCATGATGGTGCCGATGATGCCCGTGAGGAGAATGCCGATGCCTAAGGTCAGCAGCACGTTCATACCACAGACGGCAAGGATGACCACAGCGAGGTAGGGGAATACAAGCCAGAAGTTCACATCACCCACTTCAGCAGGTGTGCTGACTTGATTGCCCATGAAGAAATAGACGATGAGCATGAGCACTGCCACAGGTGCTACGATACGGATGTTCACTCGGAATTTGTCTTTCATGCTGCATCCCTGTGTTTGGGTTGCCACAATGGTGGTATCGCTGATGAAAGAGAGGTTATCACCGAAATAGGTGCCACCCACCACCAGACCCACCATCAACGGTACACTGATACCCGATTGTTGGGCGATGCCAACAGCCAAAGGCGTGAGGGCTGCGATAGTACCGCAGCTGGTGCCTATACTGAGGGAGATGAAGCACGATGCTAAGAAGATGCCTGGCAGGATGGCTTGTTCAGGCAGGTAGCGCAAGGCAAGATTCACAGTGGCGTCCACAGCGCCCATTGTTTTGGCAGATGCGGCAAATGCTCCTGCCAAGATGAAGATGGCAAGCATCAGCACCATCGTTGAGTTACCTGCACCCTTCGCAAAGATGCTGATGCGTTCGTTCATCGTTCCCTTCACAGTCAGCAGGGCATAGACCGAACTGACCAAGAATGCCACAGCAATGGGCACCTTGTAGAAATCCTGTGCAATGATGCTCGTGACCAAGTACAGGACAAGAAAAACGATGAGCGGACTTAATGCTTTCATCTTTGCAGATTTATAACGTCACACCATTCTTGAAGATGGCGATTTCCTGATAGTTCTTCTTTTCATTCCAAGTCAGTTCTCCACTGGCTATCTCAATGACTTTCTGTACGAAACGCTTGAACACCTCCACCATTGGTTTACCTTCCACAATCGTACCTGCATTGAAGTCAATCCATGTGGGTTTGTTCTTGGCGAGGGTGCTGTTGGTGCTCACTTTCAGGGTGGGAACGAATGTTCCGAAGGGTGTACCACGCCCTGTTGTGAAGAGCACGATATGGCATCCCGATGAGGCTAATGCTGTGGCTGCCACGAGGTCATTGCCAGGGGCAGAGAGCAGGTTGAGTCCTTTCATGGAGAGGCGTTCACCATATGGCAATACACCCTTCACGGCACTCTTGCCACATTTCTGTGTACAGCCTAATGCCTTCTCTTCGAGGGTGGAGATGCCCCCTGCTTTATTGCCTGGTGATGGGTTTTCGCCCACAGGCTCACCATGTGAAAGGAAGTATTGCTTGAAGTCATTCACCAGTTTGACTGTCTGCTGGAAGAGTTCGGGTGTTTCGCAACGATTCATCAAGATGGTCTCTGCACCGAACATCTCGGGCACTTCTGTCAGGACGGTGGTACCCCCCTGACTGACGATGAAGTCGCTGAACACACCTAAAAGTGGATTGGCTGTGATGCCAGAGAAACCATCAGAACCACCACATTTCAGTCCTACCCGGAGTTCTGAGAGCGGAATGGCTTCACGTTGATCTTTAGCTGCAAGGGCATAGAGTTCACGGAGTATCTTCATGCCTTCTTCCACTTCGTCGCCTTCCACTTTCTGAGTCACCATGAAACGGATGCGTTCCTTGTCGTAGTCGCCCAAGAGTTGCTCGAACTGGTCGGGTTGGTTATTTTCACATCCTAAGCCCACCACAAGCACAGCACCGGCATTGGGGTGCAACACAAGGTCACGTAACACCTTGCGCGTGTTCTCGTGGTCTTCGGAGAGTTGAGAACAACCATAATTATGGGGAAAAGCCACGATGCGCAAGGGAGTTGACAATTGAGACGCTACCTCTTGTTTGAGTTTTTCTGCCAACTGATTGACGATACCGTTCACACAGCCCACTGTTGGCACAATCCACACTTCGTTGCGGATGCCCACATCTCCGTTCTTGCGGCGATAGCCTTGGAAGGTGAGTTGTTCCTTTGGGAACCACTCCTCGTAGGCAGGGTTCGTCAGTTCCTCCTTGCCCACAGGCTTGTACTCATAGTCGAGCAAACCTGAGAGGTTCGTCTGGATATGGTCATGACAAATCCAGTCACCCTGTTTGTGGTTCTCCTTCAGATGTCCGATGGGGTAACCGTATTTGATGACATTCTCCCCTTCGACGAGGTCGGAGAGGAGAATCTTATGTCCAGCAGGAACATCACTGTTCAGCGTGATGCGCTGTCCTTCTATGTCAATGGTCTCTCCTGCCTTGAGTGTTTCGATGGCAACAGCCACGTTGTCGGCAGGATTGATTTTGATAATTTTCATTGTTTATTTCAATGCAGCCTTAGTTAGCGTTGTAGCCTGGTCGTAAGCCTTTTCCCAGTCAGTATCAAGGCTGAAAGGAGTCATGGTGCTCTTGTCGTTCACATAAGCATTGGCGCGCTCCTTGTCTGTGTCCTTGAACAGAGGGTTGAACTTGCTGGCATCCGTGTAGATTTTCAAGATTTCCATGCGCTTGGCAGGAGAGATGGCACGTGCCTTCTCCAAGTTCACCTGGAAGTCTGTGATGAACGAAGTCATGTTCACAGCCTGGCTGTCATAGAAGTAAGTGTCCTTCTTCAAGCCACGCTTCTGCACCATCATAGACAGATAGTTCAGGGCAGTTACCTTGAACTGGTTGATCTGAATCTCTTCGTCAGAAGAGTTGGGGTTGTTCACAACTTTTGTTGCATTGTCACGCACCGTCTTGAAGAGGTCCTGAGCCTGCATGCTTGCCACCGATGCCATCAGCACAAGCAGAGAGAGAATGATTTTTTTCATATCGTTATCAGTTACTTTATCAATAAGATGTTGCAAAGTTACAAAAAAGTTAGGAGTAGGAGTTAGGAGTGGAAGTGAAATGCTTTATTATTAAAGTAGTTTAACATTTACTGCCCTGCGAACTCACTGATTTCGTAATTGTTGGCTACAGCCAGCCGTGCACAATTCTGCAGCAATCTGCGGTTCGAGTCATTCACCTGTCCCGTGTCCGTACTCTTGCCATATACCGTGTTGTCATCACGCAGGTTGCGATTCATGCAAGGTGCGATGATGCTCTCGAAGAAGGTGCATGCCAGCAGGTAACGCCCTGCATAATAATTGATGTGCGTACCATCACGCGTCAGTTCATTGTCCACCTTCAGTGCTTCCACCTCTCTGGCATTCTGTACAGCCGTACCGCATGGGATGACTATGTCAATTCCTGATGCTGCCTTCATCTTCCTCACAGACGTGCAGATGCTCTTCCACATGTTCTTCTGTGTCTTGAACTTCGACAGGTTCTTGGCATTGGATGCATACGCCCATGTCTCGTTGAAGGCAAACGTGGTGCGAGCAGCCAGTTTCGTGATGTTGTATGCCTGAATCAGTTTCGCCAGATAGGGTTCATACGTGCTGTAGTCACCTGACTCTAACGAATACTGCTGCCATACCACCACGTCATACGGGAACCGCTGCATCACCTCCCCGATGCTGGTTGCCTTCTCCAGTTGCTGTTCCCCCTGACTGTTGTAGCGGTACAGTTCATACACTTTCTCTCCACTTTTGTAGAACTCATAGTGCTGCTTCATTGAGCAGCCACCTTTGTACAGCACATATACATTCACGTTGTTGATACCCAATGATCTGAAAATCTCAGGTAGGGCAGCGCTCGTGTCAATGGAGAATGAATTGCCGACAAACAGCACATCCAGTTTTGGGGGCATGTAAGGCAGGGGAGGGTTGCACAGATAACCAGTCGCCTGCTGCATTGCCACACTCTCCTTCTGAGCCTGTGTGTCAGCCTGTGTCTTCTCGTTAAATGCCGTCTTGTCTGTCCTAGGCTTGTCTGTTGTCTGTGCAGTTGTTGTCTGTGCAGTTGTTGTCTGCTTTGTTGTGGCAGGCTTTGTCGTCTGGCTCTTCACCGTCCTCGTTTTCTTCACCACGACAGTCTTTCCGTTCGTCGTCTTGCTCGTCTGTGCCATTCCCTGCATACAGAGAACAGCCAACATCACTATCCATATCAATCTTTTCATAATCTTCTGTTTTATCTATATATTATATGATGAGTAACAATTGTGCGAGTCCAAAGCCCATATAGGTGCCGATGGCATAGCCGAAGAGACCTACTGCGATGCCAGGTCCGATGACGGCTTTATTCTTCAAGACACCACCCATGACAGGTGCGAAGGGGGGTGAGCAGATGAGCGAGATGCTGGTGGTGAGCGTGGTGTCGGTATCAATGCGGAAGATGGCACTCAGCAACACATGGAAGAAGAGTGAGCCGAGAGTTGCCACCGTGATGAAGAGGAAGATGTCCGGATTGACATCGGTGAGTGTTTTCAGGCTCACTTGCGATGCCACAGCCACACTGAAGACGAGGATGAAGAACGTGCCTGCCTCAAAGGTGCGCTTCAGGCTCCTTACACGCTGATTCAGCGAAGCAAGAATGGAGAGCATGCTGATGCTCAGGATGAAGACACTCTGGAATGCATCCTTCGGGAACAGATAAGCAATGCCGGCTCCCACCGCGATGATGCCAATGGCGAGCAAGAGGCTCATACCCAGATGTTTGAGATTGTCTTTTCGGAACAATCCCAAGAAGAGTTCATCTTCGTGATTCTCCACCTTCATCGTGTTGCCCTCTATGGTCTTGTCATCCTTGAAGTCTGGCATGAAAAGGCGCAGGAGCCGCTTGCCGAAGATGATGACGAAGAAGAGATAGACGGCACTCATCACGGTGCTGTATGCCGAAGTGAGGATATACGTTGCGTCATCCACATCCAGAGCCATCTTCAACGAGGCGAGGTTTGCATTCCCACCCGTGTAAAGCCCCGTGAGCATACCCCCCACATGGGCAAAGAGCGTAGGGTTGCTCTTGCCATAAATCAGGAAGCCAATCGTGATGGCAATGGCACATCCAAGCAATCCGAAGATTGTGCTCTTGATGAATGCAGGAGCCAGTCGTGCCCATGCTTTCAGGTCAGCAGAAAAGAGCAATAGCGGAATGGCAATTGGGATGGCAACCGAAGCGACAGTGGTCTGCACAGCATGCATCTCCTCCGTATCGGGAATCAATCCTGTCAGTCCCAAGGTGCCCCCGATGATGTAGGCGACAATGATGCTTCCCACCTTGCGCAGCAATGTACTCTTATACGTGAGCCACAGAACCAAGAGGGGTGCAAACACACAAATCAATATAACGATGATGGAATCGATGCTCACGAAATTCACAAATTCACAAAATTCACACTTTGCGCGCTTCCCTTCTTCAAGAATGGGGACATTGCAAACTGCTCCATGTTGCCTCGCCCGTAGACCCATACCCTGAGACCCCCACAAAGACCTGCGTATGTTGCCCGCAAAGACACTCTCATGTTGCCCGTAAACGTATTCATGCTTTGCTCGTAAAGACATCAACGCGTACGAAATACGCTTGTCACTTTGAACGAAAATCGGTAATTAACCGAGAAAAACAATCTTATCCGATGACACGCATGATGATGTCCACGATTTCATCCTCAGTCTTTCCGTCGGCTTTGATGACAAGATCGTAGTTGCGGGTGTCGTAGCGTGAGGTGCCGGTGAACTTCTTCACATAGTTCTCACGCATCTTGTCCACCTTCGCAATGGTCTTGCGAGCCTCGTCCTCAGTCATGTTATTTTTGCGCATGAGACGCTCCAGACGGAAGGGCATTGAGGCTTGTATGAGGATGCTCAAATGGTTGGGATGATTGCGGAACACGAAGAAGCCACAGCGACCAGCCAAGACGCACGATTCCTCTTCGGCGATACCCTCCAGGATTTCCGTCTCTGCCTTGAACACATTTTCGGTGGTCAGTTTCTCGGGCTCTTTGCCCAATTTGTCCTCATACTGGCGAATCTCTGGTTCACCGATACGCATCACTTTGGCAAAGTCTTCCCACCAATAGGTCTGACGGCCTTTCAGCTTCTCGATTTCCTCGACGGTGAGGTTGTACTTCTCTTCCATCGTCTTGATGAGTGCCTTGTCGAAGAACTCCACGCCCAGTTTCTCAGCCAACTTGCGGCCTACCGTGCGTCCACCACTGCCCAACTCACGGTTGATTGTGATGACGAATTTCTCATTCTTGTTCATAATGCTTATCTTAAATCGTTTGTTGACATCTACTTGCCATCTGAAGTGATTCTTCGCATAGATGGTTGTGATATGGGTGCAAAATTAGTTTTTTTCTGACAAATAAGCAAACGTTTGTTCAACTTTTTTCATTTGTACCCATCTTCCCTATACCGTAGTCTCACTGCTTCAGGGCTTCGAGCAGGGCATCCATTGCCTTGCCGGCATCTTGGGTTTCTTCGTAGAGCTTCACGAATTTGCTTCCGATGATGGCACCTGCGGCATTGGCCTGAGCCGTTTCGAGAGTCTGCTTGTTGCTGATGCCG
>JBGUGM010000267.1:0-2418 GCA_045111535.1 Bacteroidaceae bacterium | reverse complement strand
GGCATCAATCCCGAGAACATCTACGTGAAGTGTACAGACGAGAATGGCAAGAATGTGGAGAATCTGGAAAATGCCCGTGTGTTTGGTACTATTCCGAATATCGGGCAGTTCCTGAATCGCTCCACTATGCAGAAACTGATGACGG
Source organism: Bacteroidaceae bacterium (assembly GCA_045111535.1). Classification (GTDB taxonomy): domain Bacteria; phylum Bacteroidota; class Bacteroidia; order Bacteroidales; family Bacteroidaceae; genus Minthosoma. The sequence continues at coordinate 2,273 of JBGUGM010000267.1, read as the reverse complement.
GTACGGTGAGACGTGAGGATGTGATTGAAAACCTGATACAGACTACACCGCTTAAACAGGTGTCGCATGGTTTGGACATCAAGTGGGAAGAGCCTGTGGTGGTGCGCAACAATGGTCAGCGTACACAAAGGTTGCAATGCTCTCCTTGTCCAGGTGTCGGTACCGAAGCAGCCCGTCAGGCAATTGCTGAGGAGATAGAGAAGATCGCATTGCCAGAAGGTTATTCATTGTCTTGGGAAGGTGAAAAGAAAGCGTCTGACCAGTCGATGAAATACCTCTTCAATGGTTTCCCCATCTGCATCGTCATCATGATTCTCATTTTGGTGATGCTCTTCAAGGACTACAAGAAGCCTGCCATCATCTTCTGCTGTATCCCGTTGGTGATTATTGGTGTCATTCCTGTGGTGATGCTGACAGGCAAGCCCTTCGGTTTTGTGGCGATTGTCGGTGTGCTCGGATTGATAGGTATGATGATTAAAAATGGTATAGTCCTGATGGACGAGATCAATCTGGAGATAGAGCAGGGCATTGAGCCACGTGTGGCACTCATCCAGAGTTCCAAGTCGCGTCTGCGTCCTGTGATGATGGCGAGTCTCACCACCATCCTCGGTATGATACCGCTGGTGCCAGATTCCATGTTCGGCTCGTTGGCAGTCACCATCATGGGTGGTCTCTTTATGGGCACACTCATTACATTGATATTTATTCCTGTATTGTACGCAATTTTCTTTAAGATAAAATGAAGAAGATACTTTCACTTTTATTACTTGTCAATTGTCAATTGTCAACTGTCAACTGCTTCGCCCAGACACTTACGCTGGACGAATGTATCGGCAAGGCACTTGAATACAATAAGTCGCTGTCGTCTGCCAAGATGAAATTGGATCAGACCACCTTCGACATGAAGTCCTACAAAGCGAACTTCTATCCACAAATCAATCTCCTGGCGCTGGACTTCTATTCGACAGCCCGAGGAGAGTTCACCATCGAAGGAGGGCATCTTCCCATCTACTCGTTGGATGCATCAGGGAAGTATGTTCCCAATGTGACTGTCAACGATGATGGTAGTTACACCCTCAATCAGTATGCTGATTTCCCTTCGCAGTCGATGAAGTGGAAACTCAAGAACATCTTCGTGGGAAGCGTGTCGGTGATGGAGCCCCTCTATGCAGGTGGTAAAATCTCCACTGCCTACGAGATGTCCAAGTTGGGTGTCAACATGGCTCAGGAGAACATTCGTCTGACTGAGTCGGAAGTGGTGGTGAAGACACACGAAGCCTATTATCTTGCTGTGAAAGCCAAGGAACTTGGTGAGGTGGCACGTAGTTATAAAACCTTGCTCGACGAGTTGAAGAAGAATGTGGAAGGGGCTTTTCGTCATGGCATGAGCACCCGCAACGACATCATGAAGGTACAGGTGAAGCAGAACGAAGCGGAACTCTCCATTCAGAAAGCAGACAACGGCTATCGTTTGGCACTAATGAATCTCTGCCACATCATAGGACTTCCTCTGACCAGCGAGGTGGAGGTGGTGAAAGCAGAAGATGTACCAGCCGCATCGTCCTTTCCTGTTCCTGTAGAGATGGGTGTGCGTCCTGAGCACGTCATCCTTGACAACAAGACAGAACTGGCTCGTCAGAATGTGAAACTGACCAGGAGCGACTATCTGCCCAATGTGGCAGTTGGTGCCTCTTATGCTTATTCCCATGGAGGAGAGTTGGCAGGCAAGAAACTGCTCGACAATGGCTCTGCATCGGTAGGTGTCGTGGTGAAGATGCCGATTGACCTCTTCGGAGGCTCAACCAACAAGGTCCGTTCTGCTAAGGCTGCCTATCAGATTGCCCAGATGGAGCAGCAAGACCTTGACGAGCAGATGCAACTCGAATGGGCACAGAGCAAGAATCTCTACGACGAGGCACAGACAGAACTTCGTCTCTGCCAGACAGCCCTTGAACAGGCTGCTGAGAATATGCGCCTCTCCAAACAGCAATATGAGGTGGGCTTCGAACCCCTTGCAGATTATCTCGAAACCCAAGCCCATTGGCAGCAATGCAGTGCCAATCTCGTGAATGCCCGTTGCCAATTGCAGTTGGCGTATGTGCAACTCATGAAGGCATCAGGAACATTATCTGTTCATTAACATTTCTCATCTTTCGCTTTTAACTTTTAATCATATGGATAAAATAGAACAGTTTGACCATCCAACTCCTCCTCAGCCCCCTATGCCAAAACCAGACAACAATATGGTGTTGGCAGTGTTGACCACTGTCCTG
>JBGUGM010000266.1:0-5485 GCA_045111535.1 Bacteroidaceae bacterium | reverse complement strand
GGTGAGTCTATCGTGGTGGCACCCACTTGCTCACTGACTGACGAGCAGGTGAAGATGTTGCAGGACATCACCATCAAGTGTGTACGTCATTTGAACATCGTGGGTGAGTGCAACATCCAGTTTGCCTTCAACGCCTTCACCAACGACTACCGCATCATCGAGATTAACGCTCGTCTGAGCCGTTCTTCTGCTTTGGCATCCAAGGCTACAGGTTATCCTCTCGCATTCGTGGCTGCCAAGATAGCCCTCGGCTACACGCTCGACCAGATTGGTGAGATGGGTACGACGAACTCAGCATACGTGGCACCATCGCTCGACTACCTCATCTGCAAGATTCCACGTTGGGACTTGACCAAGTTTGTGGGTGTGAGCCGCAAGATTGGCTCTAGCATGAAGTCTGTGGGCGAAATCATGTCTATCGGTCGCACCTTCGAGGAACTCATCCAGAAGGGACTCCGTATGATTGGTCAGGGCATGCATGGCTTTGTGGGCAACGACCACACCAAGTTCGACAACCTCGACGAAGAACTCGCCAACCCCACCGACCTGCGTATCTTCGCCATTGCCCAGGCATTGGAAGAGGGTTACACCATAGACCGCATCTACGAACTCACCAAGATAGACCCTTGGTTCATCGAGCGTCTCAAGAATATCGTTGACTACAAGCATCAACTGGAGACCTACAACGCTGTGGAGGACATCCCTGCAGACGTGCTCCGTCAGGCAAAGATTTATGGCTTCTCCGACTTCCAGATTGCACGTTTCGTCCGCAAGGATGCTTGTGAGAACATGGAGAAGGAGAACCTCGCTGTGCGTGCTTACCGCAAGAAGTTGGGCATCCTGCCAGCCGTGAAGCGCATCCCCACCGTGGCCAGTGAGCATCCCGACCTCACCAACTACCTCTACATGACCTACGCTGTGGAGGGTTACGATGTAAACTACTACGCTCACGAGAAGTCTGTCGTTGTGCTTGGTTCTGGTGCTTACCGCATCGGTTCTTCTGTGGAGTTCGACTGGTGTTCTGTCAATGCCATCACGACGGCTCGCAAGCTGGGCTACAAGAGCATCATGATTAACTACAACCCCGAGACCGTGTCAACTGACTACGACATGTGCGACCGCCTCTACTTCGACGAACTCTCCTTCGAGCGTGTGCTCGATGTGATTGACTTGGAGAATCCACGTGGCGTGATTGTGTCTGTGGGTGGTCAGATACCAAACAACTTGGCGATGAAGCTCTATCGTCAGAGCGTGCCAATCCTCGGTACCAGCCCTGTCAGCATTGACCGTGCAGAGAACCGCAACAAGTTCTCGGCTATGCTCGACCAACTCGGCATCGACCAGCCTCAGTGGAGTGCCCTGACCAGCATGGACGACGTGAAGGCATTCGTGGAGCGTGTCGGCTTCCCTGTGCTCGTGCGTCCTTCTTACGTGCTTTCAGGTGCTGCCATGAACGTCTGCTACGACTACGAAGAACTCGAGCGCTTCCTCCAGATGGCCAGCGAGGTCAGCAAGGAATATCCTGTGGTGATTTCTCAGTTCATGCAGGAGACCAACGAGGTTGAGTTCGACGCTGTGGCACAGAACGGTGAAGTGGTTGAATACGCCATTTCCGAGCATGTTGAGTTTGCTGGTGTACACTCAGGTGATGCCACGATGGTGTTCCCTGCTCAGCAAATCAGCTTTGCCACTATCCGTCAGATCAAGAAGATCAGTCGCGCCATTGCGAAGGAACTTAACATCTCTGGTCCATTTAACATCCAATATCTCGCTAAGGGTCGTGATGTGAAGGTGATTGAGTGTAACCTCCGTGCTTCACGTTCGTTCCCATTCGTCAGCAAGGTGCTCAAGCGTAACTTCATCGACACCGCCACTCGCATCATGCTCGATGCTCCTTACACCAAGCCCGACAAGAGCGAGTTCGACATCGACCGCATGGGTGTGAAAGCCTCTCAATTCTCCTTTGCCCGTCTGCAGAATGCCGACCCAGTGCTGGGTGTAGACATGAGCTCTACGGGTGAGGTAGGCTGTATGGGTGACACCTACGAAGAGGCACTCCTCAACTCGATGATTGCCACAGGCTACAAGATTCCTTCCAAGGATAAGGCCGTCATGATTTCTTCTGGTGGCACCAAGGAGAAGGTGGCGATGCTCGACGCTGCACGTGCCCTCGAGAAGAGCGGCTACACCATCTGTGCCAGTGAAGGCACCGCGAAGTTCCTCAACGACAACAACGTGAAAGCCACTGCAGTTGCTTGGCCTGATGAGGAGAACAGCGATAAGCCAAACGTGATGAAGATGATTGCCGACCACAAGTTCGACCTCATCGTCAACATCCCGAAGAACCACACGAAGCGTGAGCTCACCAACGGCTACCGCATCCGTCGTGGTGCCATCGACCACAATATTCCACTCATCACCAACGCCCGTCTCGCCTCTGCCTTCATCGAGGCCTTCTGCGAAAAGGGAATGGAAGACTTGCAGATCAAGTCTTGGCAGGAATATGACGCATAAACATTATATATAAATATGAACAAAGAAAGCCATTCGGGATTCCGAGTGGCTTTCTTTATGTCCGTTGTCCGTTGTCTGTTGTCAGTTGTACTTTTTAATTGCTCTTTGCCAAGTATGCCTTGGCGGTGCCAAACTTGAGGTAGAAGTCGATGCGGACAGGCATGTGACGGGCATCGTCAGTGACGTAGAAACGGAGGAGTTCCTTTTCCTTGCTCTTCTCTTCGTAGTCGAGGAGGGAAAAGATGAGGCAATGATAAGTCTTGTCGTCATTGGCTTTCCAGTCTTTCTTGCCACGATAGACAAGCGTCTGTTCCTCCACATACTTGCCTGTTGCCATGGGGAAGTGGATGCGTTGCCCCACCTTGTAGTTCTTGGGATTGAAGGAACGTGCCAAGGAGAGGATGGAGAGCATGTCGTAGTTGCAGTCGTTGCTTTCGTGATGATGCTCCGACCACTCCCCATGCCGATTGAGGAAGTGCTGCTTCACATGGCTCTTGCCATTGGGGTAGGTGTACCACACCTCATCTACGGTGTAGTGCTTGCCCTCGAGAGAACCCTTGCGGAAGTAGAGGGGAACGAGTTGAGGCGTGATGTAGGAGATGAGGGTGTCGCGCATGGTGAAGACTGCATCACATCGTTTGTTGCTGGTGAAGAGCAGGTCATTGCGCAGGGCGGACTTTCCCTGATAGGAGGAAGACTTGATGGTATAGAAGGCAGAGCCGCACTTCACCCAGATGAATTTCCAATGGAAGTAGAGGTCATAGGTCAAGCGTTCACCAGCCTTGAAAGCCGTGTTCTCCGTAGGACACTGGGCGCGGGAGGGTAAAGAGTAAAGTGAAAAGTGAAAAGTGAAAAATAAAAGTAACCCCCATCCGAATGGCAGGTAAAATAGATTCTTCACTTTTCGTTTTTCACTTTTCACTTTCATGTTTATTCCAATAATGTTGAGTCATTGACAACGAGAACAAGGCTGTCTGTAGTCTGTTGCCCGTTGTCCGTAGTCTGTTGCCCATTATATGCCAGATAGAGGAATCCGAAGACACATCCGATGACGAGGATACCCAGGAAAAGTGTACCGAACATCATGTAGCGGTTCAACTTGGTGGCTTTGTTATTTCTCAAGGACATGGTTATTTCTTCAAGATTTTGTTGTATTCAGCAGGATTGTTCAGCACTTCGATGGCACGTTTCGAGTCGTCATCTTCCTTCAGGAGTTGCTCGACGGCACCTGCTTGGAAGTAGTAGCGGCGCACAATCTCGTTTGCCATCACCTCGCGGATTTCCTTCTCCTTGCGATCCATCTCGCGCTCGAGGTTGTGGGCGAGTTTCTTTTCGAGGGCTTCAAACTCAGGCTTGGCATCCTCATAGTAGCCCTCAAACTCTGCTGACTTCTTCAGGTCAGCCAGACGCTTCTCGCTCACGCGGTCATACTTGAAGTCACTCTCCTTCACCATCTTCTTGAATTCGGCATAGTCGGCATCCGTGATGCTAAAGTCCTTCACGGCAGGGATGGTGGGATGATTCTGGTAGTATTTCGTGCCCCAATCCGTCATCACGTCGTCGTTGGAGAGGTAATAGACGATGTTGGCAAGGGTGTCGTGCTTCACCTCGATGTCGGGCTTGATGCCATTGCCCTCCGTCACTTCACGTCCACCAGCCGTATGGAAAATCTGCTTGGTGCTGTCAGCCTTCGTGTCCACGCGCTTACCTGTGGTGCGGTAGATTTCAGCAGCCTCGCGCAGTTTCTTGTAGTCAATCTTCTGGATGCAACGTCCCGAGGGCAGGTAGTACTTGGCAGTTGTCATCTTGATGCTGCCATTGTAGGGCAGTTCGCGGGAACTCTGCACCAGTCCCTTGCCGTAGGTGTCGCAACCAATCACCACCGCGCGGTCAAGGTCTTGCAAGGCACCCGACACGATTTCCGCAGCACTTGCCGTGTTGTCGTCCACCAGCACAGCCAGTGGGATGTCGAGGTCAAGCGGGTCATTGTGGGTGCTGTAAGAGGCGTTCGATGCCACCATCTTACCCTTCGTCTCCACAATCTTGATGTTCTTCGGCACGAAGAGGTTGACCATGTCAATCGCCTCGTTCAGCAAGCCACCGTAATTGTTGCGCAAGTCCAGGATGATTTTCTTCGCACCCTTCTCCTTCAGCGAGATGATTGCCTTGCGCATATCCTTCGTGCATCCCTCGGTGAACTCTCTCAAGAAGATGTAGCCCACATCACCCATCAGTCCGTGATAAGGGATGGCAGGCAACTTGATGCTTCGGCGTGTAATCTTGAAATCACGTGTCTTCTTCTCCCCTGGACGCTGCACTTTCAGCATGAACGTTGTTCCAGGCTCACCACGCAGCAGTTCGCTTACCTCTGTCGTGTTCATGCCCTTCAGGTCCTTGTCGTCAATCTGCAGCAGCACGTCACCCACTTGCAGTCCCACCTCAGTGGCGGGCATGTCGGGATAGGGCTCCTGAATGATGACTGTCGAGTCCTTCCTCATGCGGATGATGGAGCCGATGCCGCCATACTTGCCAGTGGTCATCATTTTCAGATCGCCCATATCCTCCTCAGGATAGAACTTCGTGTATATGTCCAACTCGTTCGTCATGGCATCGATGCCCACACGGATGATCTTGTCAGCCTCCAGCGAATCCACGTAGAAGATGTCCAGTTGGCGATAGATGCTATTGAAGATGTCCAGATTCTTTGCCACTGAGAAGTTGTGCTCCAACTGGGCAAAGGCAGAGGAAAGAGATAGACTAAAAACTAACAGTAACAGAAACTTTTTCATGTTGAATTGTAATTTACGGGGCGAAGTTACGACTAATTGAGCACATGGCAAAGAAAAAAACATTTTTTTACTTTTGTCGGGGACATTTGCACCTGTCCTGTGCAAGCATTTTTGAGGCTACTGCGTAAGCAATTTGAAGGCTTGCGCACATCGAATATAATTTGAAACTTTGAAAAAATAAT
>JBGUGM010000265.1:0-9927 GCA_045111535.1 Bacteroidaceae bacterium | reverse complement strand
CAAAGTTGACAAAAAAGATTTAATTGACATCATTTTTTTGAAAAAAAGCCGTACCTTCGCAGCAAAATTGAAAACGATTATGATGAATGGACTTTACACGATATTGCTGCTCATCGGCAGTAACATCTTTATGACGCTGGCATGGTACGGACATCTGAAACTGCAGCAGATGAACATCTCGAACAGTTGGCCATTATGGTTAGTGATTGTGTTTTCATGGGGCATCGCCTTCTTTGAGTATTCGTTGCAGGTGCCTGCCAACAAACTGGGTTTTGTGGGCAATGGAGGACCTTATTCGCTGGTGCAGTTGAAAGTGATTCAGGAAGTGGTGTCGCTGACGGTGTTCACGATTATCGCTTCGCTCATGTTCCAAGGCGAACATCTGCATTGGAATCATGCAGCAGCATTCCTGTGTCTGGTGGCAGCGGTATATTTCGTGTTCTGGAAGTGATTCACACAAAAAAGAAAGGACTGCGTTGGCAGTCCTTTCCTATGAGTGGATGTGTGAGATTATTTGCGTGTAACGTATGAGCCGTCGCGAGTGTCCACCTCAATCTGGTCGCCTTCGTTGATGAAGAGAGGAACGCGGATTTCCACACCAGTTTCGAGTGTGGCAGGCTTGGTGGCGTTAGTAGCAGTGTTGCCAGCGAAACCAGGCTCAGTGTAAGTCACGGTTAGAACAACCTTGACAGGTGCCTCTGCAGTGAGGATCGTACCTGTTGACTCGTCGATAGATGCCATCACCATTGTTTCGCCTTCCTTGAGGAAGTCACCGCCAGTGATGAGATCTTTAGAGATGTTGACCTGCTCGTAAGTGTCTGTGTTCATGAACACCATCTCCTCGCCCTCCTTGTAGAGGTACTGGAACTGCTGGTGTGATACCTGTACGTCATCAAGTTTTGCGGATACAATCCATGTGCGCTCGAGCACACGACCATCCTCCACGTTACGGAGTTTGGTACGCATCACTGTATTTCCCTTGCCTGGCTTTACGTGCAAGAAATCAATTACTACATAAATCTTGCCATCGTCAAGACGGAGGCATACGCCTTTCTTAATGTCACCTGCTAAAATAGCCATAAATCAATTTACAATTTTAGTATTTACAATTTACAATTCTTTCAAATCGGGTGCAAAGGTACGACAAAAAACTGGAAAGTGAAAAACTAAAAGTGAAAATCGTACCTTCGATGAAGTCAAAACCGTGGAAAATCATTAAAATGACAAAAAAAGTTAGTGTTTTTTGATGTTTTCTTTTGCCGATTTCTTGAAAATGACTAATTTTGCAGTCGTTTTCCGCGGATGTTGCGGCATCAGGGCGGCGAATTGAATGATTTTATTGAAGAATTAATCATAAAAAATAAGATAGGACAATGAAAAGAACATTCCAACCTCACAACAGAAAGAGGATTAACAAGCACGGCTTCCGCCTGCGTATGCAGACCGCTAATGGCCGTCGCGTTCTTGCCGCTCGTCGCAAGAAGGGCCGCAAGTCACTCACCGTATCAAGCGAACATCACGGCAAATAAGTAAAAGCAGAAGGAAACTTCTGCTTTTTTTTGTTTTTTTCTCACACATTTCACTTAAAATGCGTACCTTTGCACCCATAATAAATATATTGTACGCGCGAAATGGCTTTGAAGAACTTTTTTACAGGTAAATCTGGTGTGAAATTTTGGGTGAACATCATCATCATGGTGCTCATCATTGTGGCGATACCGATTGTGGCATTGTATATGCTGGATTCGTTCACGCATCATGGCGAAAAGATTGAAGTGCCGAATGTGGTGGGCAAGTCAGTGTTTGATGCTGAGTCGATGCTGAAAGACCGTGGCTTGATGGCGATGGTGGTGGACTCGGTGTATAACAAGAATGCGCCACGTGGTTCGGTGTTGGAGCAATCACCAAAACCAGGATATGAGGTGAAGGGTGGTCGTATGGTTTACCTGACGGTGAATCTGAAAGGAGAGCCGATGGCTCAGTTGCCTGATGTTGTGGGTCATGGCTCGTTGCGCGAGGCTGTGGCGCTGTTGCAATCGTTGGGCTTCAAGTTGACGGCGCATAAGCCCGTGTTGGGCAGACCCAAGGACTTGGTCATTGGTGTGAAGCAGGGTACTCGTGATGTGCATGCAGGAGAGACGATTCCTCGTGACCGCGCTTTAACTCTCGTGATTGGTGGTGGCGAAATCGATTCGACGCTGTATGAGGATGAAGAGGGCGACTTTGATTATGAGGGGTTGGGTATTGATATAGACGTGGAAGACGGAGAGGATTTCGACATTGACTTGTAAGGAATGGATGCTGAAGCATTGAACATTGTCGTAGAGGACGAGGAATTGGAAGATGATGAGACCTCGCAACTGTACGAGCACCACCGTATCATAGCCGACAAGGGGCAGAAGTTGCTCCGTGTCGATAAATTCTTGCTCACGCAGTTGTCGGGCACGAGCCGTAACCGTGTACAGAAGGCGGCAGATGCTGGTTTCATCATGGCGAACGGGAAACCCGTGAAGCGCTCGTACAAGGTCAAGCCTGACGATGTGATTCAGGTGATGCTTGATCGTCCGCACTATGAAAACAAGATTACTCCCGAAGACATACCACTGAATATTGTGTATGAGGATGACGACTTGATGGTCATCAACAAACCTGCGGGCATGGTGGTGCATCCCGGCTTCGGCAATTGGAACGGCACGATGCTGAATGCCATTGCTTGGCACTTGAAGGATATGCCACAATATGATATCAACGACCCTGAGATTGGATTGGTGCACCGCATTGACAAAGACACAAGTGGACTCTTAGTGGTGGCGAAGACAGCGACAGCGAAGACAAGCCTTGGCTTGCAGTTCTTCAACAAGACCACGAAACGTGAGTATAACGCGTTGGTGTGGGGCAACTTCTCGGAGAATGAAGGGCGCATAGAAGGAAACATTGGGCGTGATCCGAAGGACAGAATGCGCATGGCGGTATTCCCTCCCGATTCAGAGATAGGCAAGAGTGCCGTGACGCATTACGCTGTTTTGGAACGCTTTGGCTATACGACGTGGGTGAAATGTGTGTTGGAGACTGGAAGAACGCACCAGATTCGTGCTCACATGAAGCATATCGGTCATCCGTTGTTCTGCGATGAACGGTATGGTGGCGACCAGTTGCTGAAGGGAGCGAATACAGCAAAGTATAGGCAGTTCATTGACAACTGCTTCAAAATCTGTCCGCGTCAGGTGCTGCATGCGAAGACTTTGGGCTTCGTGCATCCGAGGACAGGAAAGGAGATGATGTTTGACTCGGAATTGCCCGGGGACATCAAAGAATTATTGGAGAAGTGGAGAGGATATATTAAAACATAAATAAGATGAAAAAGGTAATTGCAATCGTGGCTGGGGGTGACAGTTCCGAGCACGATGTGTCGCTGAGAAGTGCGGCAGGAATTGATTCATGGATTGACAAGGAACAGTATGATGTGTACATTGTAGAGGTGAGTCGTGAAGGTTGGGTGGCACATCTGCCCAACGGCAAGAAATCTGCAGTGTATCGTCATAACTTCTCGTTCAAGGACGAGTGGGGCAAGGACATCCGCCCCGATTACGCATATATCACGATTCATGGCACTCCAGGTGAGGACGGTATCTTGCAGGGCTACTTTGACCTGCTCGACATCCCTTACTCAACGAGCGGTGTGCTGGTGGAATCGTTGACCTTCAACAAGTTCGCCCTGAATCAGTTCTTGAAGGGCTTTGGTGTGAAGGTGGCAGAGGATGTGCTGGTACGCCAGGGTCAGGAGGTGGACGCACAGCAGATTATTGACAAGGTGGGTCTTCCCTGTTTCATCAAGCCCAATGGTGGTGGTTCCAGTTTTGGTGTGACCCACTGCAAGACATTGGAGGGTGTACTTCCAGCCATAGAAAAGGCAATGGAAGAGTGCCCAGAGGTGTTGATTGAGAGTGAGTTGAAGGGTGTGGAAATCAGTAATGGCGTCTATAAAACCAAGGCGGGTGGTATGCACGTGTTGCCCATTACCGAGGTGGTGCCTAAGACGGATTTCTTCGATTACGATGCCAAGTACAATGGATTGGTGGAGGAGATTACACCAGCGCGTCTGTCTGACGATACGACAAAGCGTGTGCAAGCACTCACGGCAGCCATTTATGACATTTTGGGTGCATCGGGCATCATCCGCATTGACTACATCATCAGTAAGAACGAGGCGGGAGACGATGTCATCAACATGTTGGAAATCAACACGACACCAGGTATGACCCCCACCAGTTTTATCCCTCAGCAAGTACGTGCCGAGGGCAATGAGATGAAGGATATGCTGAACGCAATAATCGCAGATAAGTTATGCAATTAAGTGATTTTGATGATATTCGTCCGTATGCCGAAGGCGAGATGAAACCTGCCTTTGAGAGCATGCTGGCTGACCGCCAATTCAACAAGATTCTTCAAGGCTTGATTCCTCTGCCCAAAGGCATGAGGAATGGGCTGTTGAGAATGATGTTCATTGGCATCAAGACACCGCTCGACTTTCAGAAACGTTTCATGAAGCCGTTGGTGTACCATGTATTGCGTAAAGCCACGACGGGATATAGTTTCTTCTTCCCAACATCGTTGGACAGGAATGGAAACTACACTTTCATGTCCAACCATCGTGACATCGTGCTTGACTCGGCATTTCTCGATACATTCTTGTTGAGGGATGGATTCTCTACGACAGTAGAGATTGCCATAGGCAACAATCTGCTCATCTATCCTTGGATCAAGACCTTGGTCAAGATGAACAAGTCGTTTGTGGTCAATCGTGGTTTGACACCTAAGGAAATGCTCAAATCATCCATCCACATGAGCCAGTATATGCACTTTGCCATCAACGAGAAGAATGAGAACATCTGGATTGCCCAGCGTGAGGGACGTGCTAAGGACTCTGATGACCGCACGCAAGACTCTGTGCTGAAGATGCTCAATATGGGTGGACCCACGACAGGCAGAACGACTGCTGACATCATTGAGAACTTGCGCCATATGAACATTGTGCCATTGGCTATCTCTTACGAGTATGACCCTTGCGACTATTTGAAAGCCAAGGAATTCCAATGTAAGCGTGACATTCCAGGATGGAAGAAAGCCAAGCAGGATGACCTTGACAACATGAAGACGGGCATCTGGGGCAAGAAGGGTCATGTACACTATCAGGCAGCAGATTGCATCAACAACTGGCTCGACACGCTCGACCCTGACACGATTGACAAGGCAGACATCTTCCGTATCGTGGCAGAACATATTGACCACGAGATACATAAGAACTATCGCATCTATGACATCAATCGCGATGCTCTGGCTGGCAAGGAAAATCCTTACATCGAGGAGCGCATCAAGATGGTGGATGTGGAGAATCCTGATGTGCTTTTCCTCCGTGAGAAACTCACAGCCATGTATGCCAACCCCCTCCGCAATTATGAGAAGGCTGTTGACTAACATCTTATGTGTGGCGTTCGCTGTGTGCATGGTGGCATGTTCCGATGGCGAAGATGATGGAGACGTGTACATCCCTCCTTATGTCACTGATTTCATGGTGGCATCAACTAATGCTGACGGAAAGGTGGTCACTGTACGTTTGGATAATGGCATCACCTGCAATGTCGCTTCGCAACAGGTGGATTTGGAAAGAAAAGACACCTTGCTCCGCTGCATGGCAACCTATACGCATGAGAAAGGAAACAACTTCAAATTGTCCAGCATCCGACCCATCTTCTGCGACAAGCCACATCCTGCCACTTCCATCTATGTGGTGGTGAATGGCAAGGCATATCAGGATGTGTCCCTGTTGCCACGTGACCCGATGAAAGTCATCAGTATGTGGAAGGGTGGGGGCTACCTCAACCTGCATCTGGGGGTGATGACCAATGGCAATGGTCTGCATCAGTATTATTTCTGTGAAGACAGCATCGGGCATTATTCCCTGTTGCATATGCGTCCTGCCAATGATGGCAGTGCCTATACAGAACACGTCTATCTGTCCATGTCCATTCCAGAGGAACAGGACAGTTTCACTTTTACCGTCAAGACTTATGATGGTGATTATACACGAACATTTTAAAGCCTCCTCCCTTCAAGGGAAGGAAAAAGTAAACAATAAGATATGACAAGAGCAATTATAACAGTAGTGGGCAAGGACACCGTAGGTATCATTGCCAAAGTCTGCACTTATCTGGCAGACAACCAAATCAATATTCTCGACATCTCGCAGACCATTGTGCAGGAGTTCTTCAACATGATGATGATTGTTGACTTGACGAAGTCTGTCAAGGCTTTTGACCAACTTAGTGACGAACTCGTGAAGATTGGCAACGACACAGGTGTTCAGGTGAAGTGCCAATTGGAAGACATCTTCGACAAAATGCATAGAATCTAAGGGGCTATGATTAACTTACAGGAAGTCATTGAGACCAATAAGATGATAGAGCAGGAGAATCTGGATGTCCGCACTATCACAATGGGTATAAACCTTCTTGACTGTGCTGGCACGGACTTGAAGGTGACTTGCGAGAAGATATACAAGAAGATAACGACATTGGCACGAAATCTCGTGCAGACAGGTGAGGACATTGCCAAGGAGTTTGGCATCCCCATTGTCAATAAGCGTATCAGCGTCACGCCTGTCTCATTGGTGGGTAGTGCCTGTTGCCGCACGCCTGGTGACTACGTGCAGATTGCCAAGACTCTTGACCGTGCTGCGAAAGAGGTCGGGGTTAACTTCCTTGGAGGATATTCTGCCATTGTGTCGAAGGGCATGACCAAGAGTGATGAACTCCTCATTTGCAGTATTCCCAAGGCATTGGCAGCCACGGAGCGCATCTGCTCCAGCATCAACGTGGGCTCTACCAAGACGGGTATCAATATGGATGCCGTGCGTCTGATGGGTGACATCATCAAGCAGACAGCAGAAGAGACGAAAGAGAAGGACTCACTCGGATGTGCCAAGTTGGTGGTGCTTTGCAATGCACCTGACGACAACCCCTTCATGGCTGGTGCCTTCCATGGTGTGAGTGAAGCAGATGCCATCATCAACGTGGGTGTCAGTGGTCCAGGTGTGGTGAAATACGCACTGGAGCAATTAGACAACGGACAACAGACAACAGACAACGGACAACTGGCTAATTTTGAGATCCTTTGTGAGACTATCAAGCGTACAGCATTTAAGATTACCCGTGTGGGTCAACTCGTGGCACAAGAGGCAAGTAGCCGTTTGGGTGTTCCTTTTGGCATCATTGATTTGAGCCTTGCACCCACTCCTGCCATTGGTGACTCTGTTGCTGACATCCTCAAATGTATTGGTGTGGAACATCCTGGTGCTCCAGGTACGACTGCAGCCCTTGCCCTGCTCAATGACCAAGTGAAGAAGGGTGGGGTGATGGCATCCTCTTATGTGGGTGGACTCTCTGGTGCATTCATCCCTGTGAGTGAAGACCAAGGTATGATTGATGCTGTTGAGGTAGGTGCCTTGACCATCGAGAAACTCGAAGCCATGACTTGTGTCTGCTCCGTAGGACTGGATATGATAGCCGTTCCGGGTGACACCCCAGCCACCACTATCGCGGGCATCATTGCCGATGAGAGTGCCATTGGTATGGTCAATCAGAAGACCACTGCCGTGCGCATCATCCCAGTTGTGGGCAAGACTGTTGGTGATACCGTTCAGTTTGGAGGACTCCTTGGTTATGCGCCCATCATGCCGGTCAACACCTTCTCCTCTCAACGTTTCGTGGATAGAGGAGGACGCATTCCAGCACCTATTCATAGTTTCAAGAATTAGCACTCGATACTTAGACACTCACTAAAACCATTATGATATGAACAAGACACTCAAGACACTCATCGCATTCGCCTTCACTCTTTCAGGATTGGAGTGCTCTGCACAAACGCTTCCCGACAAGCCCACGATGGGTTGGAGTTCGTGGAACACCTTCGCCCTCAACATCAGCGAAGACATCATCAAAGGTCAAGCCACAGCCATGAGGACGCAAGGACTCTTCAAAGTAGGTTACGACCATATCAATATTGATGATGGCTACTTTGGAGGACGTGATGCCGAGACAGGACAGCTCCTCATCCATCCCACCCGTTTCCCCAATGGACTCAAGCCTGTGGTGGATTACATCCATATACTTAAGATGAAGGCGGGTATCTATTCCGATGGTGGCAAGAACACCTGTGGTAACTACCATGGTGGTGACAAGATTGCCGAAGGTGTGGGCTTCTACGGACATGACCAGCAGGATGCCGACTTCTTCTTCAAGGAGTTAGGCTTTGACTTCATCAAAGTCGATTTCTGTGGTGGTGTTTCCTATCACAACAGCGAAGGACTTGACCTCGATGCCGAGACGCGCTACAAAGCCATTGCCCAAGCCATTGAGAATACGGGGCGTACCGATGTGCGCATGAACGTGTGCCGTTGGGATTACCCTGGCAACTGGGTGCAGGACGTGGCATTGTCATGGCGCACCACAGGCGACATCAACGCTTCGTGGGGCTCTGTCAAGGATATCGTGCAGCAGAACCTCTACCTCTCTGCTTACTGCTATGGTGGTCACTACAACGACATGGACATGCTTGAAATAGGCAAGGGACTCTCCAAAGAGGAAGAGCGCACCCACTTTGGTTTGTGGTGCATCATGTCCAGCCCGCTTCTGATTGGCTGTGATATGCGCAAGCTTTCTGGCTCTTCTCTTCTTCTCCTCAAAAACAAAGACCTCATCGCGCTCAATCAGGATGACCTTTGCATCCAAGCATACGTGGTGCAGCACGTAGGTGATACTTATGTGTTCGTGAAGGACTTGGAACAGCTCTACGGCAAGACTCGTGCAGTGGCACTCTACAATCCTTCCAACAAGGCAGCAGACATGAGCATCTCCTTTGCTGACCTTGACCTTGCAGGTACTGTCAAGGTGCGTGACCTCTTTGAACAGGCAGACCTTGGTGAGATGACTGACCAGCTCTCTGTCACCGTTCCTGCTCATGGCACACGCATCTATCGTCTGGATGCAGAGACGCGTCTCGAACGCAACCTCTACGAAGCAGAGACTGCTTATCTCGGCAAGTATCAGGAAATCTTCAACAATCGGACCTATCATTCAGCCATTTATGAAAGCAACGATGTGTGCTCAGGCAGAGAATACGTTGGTTGGCTCGGCAATGATCCTAAGAATGACCTCCAGTGGCGCAACGTCTATAGTGACCAGGGTGGTGACTACCAGATGACACTTTCCTATATGTCAGGAGACAACCGTGACTTCACCCTCAGTCTCAATGGCAAAGACATCAAGACCTTCACCTGCAACTCAGGAGGTTACGAAAAAGTGGGCACCAAGACACTTACCGTCACCCTCCAACCAGGCGAAAACACCATTCGTCTCTACAACAAGTCTGCTTCTGCTGAGATGCCTAACATCGACTGCATGACTCTCCAGCCTGTTGATGCCACAGAGCGCGTAGTGGTGGGCATCACCCCACAACTGTTAGATGCCAATAGTCAAATGGAAAATGGGGAATCTTCCAGCACATGGACTGACCTTAGTGGAAGGGTGGTGAAGCATCCTCGCAAGGGTGGGCTTTACATCCATAACGGAAAGAAAGTTCTGCTGAAGTGAAAAGTTTGGAAGTTTCGCACATATAGCATAACAACATAAAGATAGATAAGGAAGCATGTCCAGATGGATGTGCTTCTTTTGTGTGTTTTGCGCCTTACGCTTCCATTTTCATCCCTATTTGTAGATGTCCTGCACAAGTATTTATGATGCTATGGCGTAATCAATTTGAAGGCTTACCCACATCTAATATAAATTGAAACTTTGAAAAAATAATTTGAAAGTTGCAAATTTAAATTTGAAAGTTTCAAATATTTTTTTGCAACTTTCAAATTATAACGCG
>JBGUGM010000264.1:0-17952 GCA_045111535.1 Bacteroidaceae bacterium | reverse complement strand
GAGTTCGGTGACATGGACAAAGAGTTCTATGCACCCGAAGAGGCTTACGACTTAGTGATGAAAGACATCAAGGAAATCTACGGCAGTAAAGATGCAATATAAATACATCTACAAGAAGCGTGCTGTTGTCAAAATCAGAACCTTCTACAAAAATGTAGCCAAGAAGTATCGTCACGTCTATTCGTATGAAGACATGGAGCGAAACGTGCGTGATGCAATCCTATCCATCTACGAGATAGAGAAATCTTTGCCACGCCGAGAGCCCACCCTTAGCCGATGGACAGGTTACCACATGGCAAATACCGAGCGATGGTACTACGCTTATAATATTAATGGCGACACCATTACCGTAGTTGATGCATGCCACGTCCAAAATATGCACAACTAGTCTTCATATATCATTCACTTAACCCCGCATCGCTTATATAGCATAACCACATAACGATAGATAAGGAAGCATGTCCAGATGGATGTGCTTCTTCTGTTTTTTAAGGCTACGACCAGTCAAATGGTCAAATGGTCAAATGGTATAATTTTCTTCTTTCTAAACCTCTTTCCATGAAAAAACTTAGGAAATGTTTGGCTGGAAGAGGAAAAAGTGCTTACTTTGCAATTGAGTTGCGCACCCTGGGTGCAGGGACGCAGCCCCTTTATGGTAAAAATAACAGCATTAGCAGTTATTCGGCGTGTCTGAAAGGTGAGATGTTTAGAACACGATGCTAAGTAACGGTAAATGACTAATGTCTGCACTTGATAGTGCGGACATGTCGCTTATCTACTTAGCAGGTACAATCTCACCACCTCAGGCACGGATAAGTGGTCCGCGCTTTTTTCGTGCCTGTTGGTTGGTGGTGTACCTGTAAATCCCGATAAGTGCTGTGCCAAGAAACGAATATTACTATGCTATTTCAGAAGAATATTCTCAAGAAATACTTGGGACTGATTGATGAAGAAGTTGTCAGTATGGCTTGGAAGCAGTTTCAGGCTTATTTTCTTGATGCACAGGTACAAGCCAATATCCAGCAATCGAAAGAGGAACAATTCCAGGAAGGCTTTCTTCGTGAGTTGTTTGTCAAAGTGTTGGGCTATACGCTGAACCCATCGCCCGACTACAATCTTATCACTGAGAAAAAGAACGAAACAAATTCGAAGAAAGCCGATGGCGCTATACAGAAAGACGGCAAGGTGATTGGTGTGATAGAGTTGAAAGACCATAAGACAATAGACCTTTCGAAAGTGGAGTCTCAAGCATTCAACTATAAAAGTCAGCATTCTAATGCACATTATGTTGTTATCTCCAATTTTGAGAAACTTCGTCTTTATATAGACAATGCTGTAGAGTATCGTGAATGGAACCTGTTTCATCTGACAGAAGAGGATTTCCGCGAGTTGTATCTTTGCCTCGCTTGGAAGCAGGTTGAGCGAAGTGTGGCTTTACAGATAAAGCAGGAGTCTGTGTCGAGCGAAGATCAGATTACGAAAGCACTCTATAAAGACTATTCACAGTTCAAGCGCGTGCTCTTTGCTGACATTCTGAAGCAGAATCCGACTCCTGAAGACAAGGACGAAAAAGAGTGGCAACTTCTATTATTTAAGAAGACTCAGAAGTTGCTTGACCGTCTATTGTTTATCTTCTTTGCTGAGGATTGTGGACTTTTGCCACCAAATTCGATGGTGCAGATTATTGACCAGTGGGAGAGCCTGAAGGAGATGGACGAATACCGTCCATTCTATGACAGAGTGAAAAAGTACTTCGGTTATATGAACACAGGCTTTCAGGGCAAGAAGTATGAGATATTTGCCTATAATGGTGGATTGTTCAAACCAGACGAGATACTGGATAATATCAAGATTAGTGATGACCTGTTGGTAGAGCACACACGCAAATTGTCTGAATACGACTTTGAGAGCGATGTGGATGTAAACATCTTGGGACATATCTTTGAAAATTCGCTCTCTGAAATAGAGGAAGTGACGGAACAGATAACGAGTGGTGCTGCACCCCAAGTTTCCAAGCGCAAGCAGGATGGTGTGTTCTATACCCCTCAGTACATCACGAAATATATTGTAGAAAACACAGTTGGGCGACTTTGTGCAGAGAAGAAGGCAGAACTGAACATCGTAGAAGATGAATACCTCTCTGACCAACGCCGACAGATACAGACAAAGAAACGCCTGCTTGAGCAACTGCATCAGTATCGTGAGTGGCTGCTTCAACTCACCATTCTCGACCCCGCCTGTGGCAGTGGTGCTTTCCTGAATGCTGCCCTTCAGTTCCTGATGGCAGAGCATAAAACCATTGATGAGATGGAAGCGAAAATAACAGGCTTCAGTATAGAATTCCAGGGTGTAGAGAACAGCATTTTGGAGAACAACCTCTATGGTGTAGATATTAATGAGGAAAGTGTCGGCATCGCCCAGTTGGCGCTTTGGTTGCGTACTGCCAAGCCCCATCGCAAACTCAATTCTCTCAATCAGAATATCAAGTGTGGCAACTCACTCATCAGCGACCCTGCCATTGCAGGTGACAAGGCATTCGATTGGCAGAAGGAATTCCCACAAGTCTTCGAAAAAGGCGGCTTTGATGTGGTGATTGGCAATCCACCATATGTCGAAGCATCGGATAATGATAAAGATTATTACAAAGCAAACTATCCTGCGATAGAAGGACATATAGATCTTTTTGAAATTTTCATTCAAAAAGGAATGGATTTGCTTAAAAACAGAGGCTATTTTGCTTTCATTAATCCTAATACTGTACTCTCAAATCTGTATTCTCAAAAACTTAGACGATTAATGGTGTATGAATATGGACTGCAAGAAGTTATAAACTTCGGAATGGATGTATTCCAAGATCCAACAGTTCATACTTGTATTTTGATGATGAGGAAAAACGTGAAGACTGAAGAAATTAAAGTTAAACAGAAAGTGAAATCAGCAGAGGACATAAACCTCCCGTTTGATTATTCAGTATGTATTTCTGATATAGAAAATAATGCGAACTTTTCTTTTGACCTAACATTGAATGCGGATGAAAGAAAACTATTTAATAGACTAATAGGATTTGTTTCTTTGGGAGATTACTGTTATCTACGCCAGTGTATAAAAACAGGCAATGATAAAGAGTATGTAGCAAAAAGCGCAACTATCCTTCCCGAACCTTGGAAGAAGACTTTAAGAGGGAAGGGAATGCGCCGATATGCTATTACCGAAGATGATGTGTATTTGAAGTATGGAGATTGGTTAGCAAGGAATTGGAGTAATACATCATTTTACGAATGCAAAAAAATAGCCATCCGTGAGGCTGGAGATAGGATAACAGCCTGTTTGGATACTGAGAACAGATACTTTTTGAGTTCCATATATGGTATTTATCCCAAAGAGGATTATACGATAGAAGCACTAAAAGCATTACTTACGATTATCAATTCTTGTTTTGCTACTTTCTTCGTTCAAAAAATAGCGTTTGACCTAACAGAAGGTGCATTTACAAAGATGAGAACAAATCAATTGTCGCGACTACCAATCCCACAACAGATTATTTCATCAAAAGAAACTATCTATTTGTTCTCTTCTTTAGCAGATACGATGCTCACTCTCAACTCCCAACTTCAAGAGAAGCGCAATCAATTCCTGCGTCGTTTGAGTGAGAATTTGGAAGGAGTGAATATAACGACAGCCCTGCAGTTATTCGACACGATGGACTTTAAGGGATTTGTGGCAGAGTTGAAGAAGCAGAAGATAAAACTGACGCTCTCGCAGCAGGATGAATGGGAAGAATACTTCAACCAGCGCGTAGCAGAATGCCAGACACTCGCGGCACAGATAAAGGCTACCGACAACGAGATAGACAACAAAGTGTTTGACCTCTATGGTCTGACAGAAGAGGAAATCAAAATAGTGAAGAGAAATAATTAAAATGACTTAAAAGTTTGGAGGATATGGAAAGATTCCTCATCTTTGCAACCAGAATCATTTTAGATGCAGGAAAAGGAACGGACATATATCGCCATTGACTTGAAGTCGTTTTATGCTTCGGTGGAGTGTGTGGACAGGGGACTTGACCCTCTGACCACGAATCTTGTGGTGGCTGATGAGAGCCGCACGGAGAAGACAATCTGCCTGGCGGTGACTCCCTCGCTGAAGGAGTATGGCATCGGGGGTAGGGCGCGGCTTTTCGAGGTGTACCAGAAGGCGCGTGGGGTGGACTTCATCATCGCGAAGCCCCGAATGGCTCACTACATTGAGGTGAGCGCGAGCATCTACCGCATCTACCTGAAATATATCGCGCCTGAGGATATTCACGTCTATTCGATTGATGAGGTCATCATGGATGTGACAAACTACCTGCGCAGTTACAAGATGACGGGGCACGAACTGGCGATGAAGATGATTCGTGATGTGCTGAGCCAGACGGGCATCACGGCGACGGCTGGCATCGGCACGAACATGTATCTATGCAAGGTGGCGATGGACATCATGGCGAAGAAGATGCCTGCTGACAAGGATGGGGTGCGGATTGCAGAACTGGATGAGATGTCGTACCGACGTGAACTGTGGGACTACCAACCGTTGACGAAGTTCTGGAGGGTGGGTCACGGCATTGCACAGAAGTTGTATCTTTACGGCATCGACACGATGGGCAAACTGGCACGTATGTCGATAGAGAACGAGGAATTGCTCTATCAAATGTTTGGCGTGAATGCGGAACTGCTGATTGACCATGCTTGGGGATGGGAGCCTTGCACGATGGAGGCTGTGAAGGCATATCGCCCTGCGACGAACTCGCTGAGCAGCGGTCAGGTGTTGCAGGAGCCATACGATGTGGAGAAGGCGCGTGTGGTAATAGAGGAGATGGCAGAGGGAATGGCGCTCGACTTGGTGGCGAAGCGTCTGGTGGCTGACCAACTGGTGCTGACGGTGGGCTATGATGCGGAGTGTCTGACACGTCCAGAAATCCGTGAGAAATATCATGGGGAAATCACGACCAACCACTACGGGAAGCCTGTGCCCAAACATGCGCATGGGACGTTCAACTTCGACAAGCCCACTTCGTCGTCGAGGCTCATCATGAATGGTGCCTCAGAGGTCTTTGACCGCTGTGTGAATCCTGACCTGCTGGTGCGCAGGCTCAATCTGACGGTGAATCATGTGGTAAGCCAGGATGCCGCCACAGAGAATCAGGCTCCCCAGCAGTTGGATCTCTTCACGGACTATGAGGCATTGGAGAAGCAGCAGGCGAAGGAACGTGCTGCGATGGAAAAGGAACGCCGAATGCAGGAGGCACAACTGAAAATCAAGCAGCGATTTGGCAAGAATGCCATTCTCAGGGGACTCAACTTCAAGGAGGGTGCCACAGCCAGAAGTCGCAACGAGCAGATAGGAGGGCACAAGGCGTAGTTGACAGTTGACAGTTGAAAATTGAAAGTTATGGAGAATTACGAAGACATTATCCATTTGCCGCATCACGTCTCGAAGCGTCATCCCCAGATGTCGATGTGGAATCGTGCAGCCCAGTTCGCCCCCTTCGCTGCCTTGACTGGCTATGAGGATGCCATCAAGGAACAGGAGAAGGAAGACATTTTCTAATAAAGAGAGAGGGGTGCGATGTGTGTCGCACCCCTCTTGTTGTGTCATATGGAGTTTATTTGCTGAACTCTGGCAGTTCCAGCCACTTGATGTAGCAGAAGTCCTGACGGTGGGGCAGCAGGTCGTTCTTGGGATACATGCGGATGGCTGACTTGTACTGTCCGAACTGCTTGGGATACAGATCTGCCTCGAAGGTGTAGTTGGTGCCTTCGTGACCTGTCATCGTCAGCGGCTCTACGGAAAAGACTTCCTCTTCACCTTCCTGGTCAAGCCTGATGTTCACCTTCTCCAGACCTACGGCATCGTTGAGTCCCTGCTCGTTGATGACGTACTTGAGGGTGTACTTGCCACCTGCCTCGCCTCCTGTTGCGGGGAAGTCCCATTCGCTGCTGACTACGCTGATGCCGTCCCAACGCTCTGCCACGGCTTCCTTCCACTGGGCAATATCCTTGGCAAGACGATAGTTGTCCTTCGAGATTTCCTTGAAGCGCTTGGCTTCCTTGTTGTAGAACTTCTCGTAGTAGTCGTCGAGTTGACGCTTCATGGTGTAGTGTGGAGCAATCTGTGCGATGGAGTTCTTGATGACCTGAATCCAGCCCTTTGAGATGCCCTTCTCGTCTGTGTTGAAGTAGAGAGGGATGATTTCAGTCTCCAACAGTGAGTAGATGGTGGCAGCATCGAGACGATCCTGGAATTCCTGATTCTGGTAGGTGCGCTTCTCGGTGAGTGCCCATCCGGCACCTTCGCGATAGCCTTCGAGCCACCAGCCGTCCTTGACACTGAGGTTGACAACACCGTTCATCTCGGCTTTCTCGCCTGAGGTGCCTGATGCCTCCAACGGACGGGTTGGGGTGTTCATCCAGATGTCGACACCTGCCACGAGGTTGCGTGCCAACATGAAGTCGTAGTCCTCCACGAAGATGATCTTGCCCTGGAAGTCGGGTTGCTGACTGATTTCGTATATCTTTTTGATGAGTCCCTGTCCTGCACCATCGGCTGGGTGAGCCTTACCTGCAAAGAGGAAGACAACAGGATGCTCTGGGTCGTTGACAATCTTCTTCAGGCGCTCCAGGTCGGTGAAGAGCAGGTGAGCGCGCTTGTAAGTGGCGAAGCGACGGCAGAAGCCGATGACCAGCGAGTTGGGGTTGAAGCGTTCCAACAATTTGGTGATGCGTGAAGGGTCGTTCTGATTCTTCAGCCACGTGTTACGGAACTGAATCAGCACATAGTCAAAGAGAACCTTCTTGAGTTTCATGCGGGTCTCCCAGATTTCCTCGTCCGGGCAGTTGTAGATGCCGTGCCAGATGTCTTCGTTGGACTGGTCACCCATGAAACTCTTGTCGAAGTACTTGTCGTAGATCTTGCGCCATTCGGTGGCAGCCCAAGTGGGGAAGTGGACACCGTTGGTGACGTAGCCCACGTGGTTCTCTGAGGGGTAGTAACCTGCCCAGATGTTGGAGAACATCTTCTGTGACACCTTTCCGTGCAGCCAACTTACGCCATTCACTTCCTGACAGGTGTTGCAGGCGAAGGTGCTCATGCAGAACTTCTCGCTATGGTCGTCTGGGTTGGTGCGTCCCATGCCGATGAACTCGTCCCATGTGATGCCGAGTTTGGCGGGATAGCCACCCATGTACTTGCCGAAGAGGCTCTCCTCGAAGTAGTCGTGACCGGCAGGAACAGGGGTGTGGACGGTATAGAGTGAAGAGGCGCGCACCAGTTCCATTGCCTGGTTGAAAGTGAGACCTTCGTCGATGTAGTCGCACAGGCGCTGCAGGTTGCACAGGGCTGCGTGACCCTCGTTGCAATGGTAGACGTCCTTCTTGATGCCGAGTTGCTTCAGCAGGAGCATGCCACCGATACCAAGCAGAATCTCCTGCTTCAGACGGTTCTCCCAGTCGCCACCATAGAGGGCATGGGTGATAGGCTTGTCGTAGTCGGAGTTCATCTCGTTGTCGGTGTCAAGCAGGTAGAGTTTGACACGTCCCACGTTCACGCGCCATACGTACGCATGTACATGATAGTTATTGTATGGCACAGCAATTACCATAGGATTGCCGTCCTTGTCGAGTTGACGCTCAATGGGCAGCGAACCGAAGTTCTGAGCCTCGTAGTTGGCTATCTGCTGACCATCCATCGAGAGGCTCTGGGTGAAGTAACCGAAACGATAAAGGAAACCCACAGCGCACATGTCCACGTTGGAGTCGCTGGCTTCCTTCACATAGTCACCTGCCAACATGCCCAAACCACCACTGTAAATCTTCAGGGCAGAGTGGATGCCGTACTCCATGCAGAAGTAGGCAACAGAAGGACGGCTTGTATCAGGTTTCACGTCCATATACTTGCGGAACATCGCATAGACGTCCTTCACGCGCTTCATCAAATCCTTATCCTTCAGGATGGCTTCCTTGCGGGCGTAGGTCAGACGCTCGAGAAGCATTACAGGATTGTGCTTCACGTCATGATAACAATCGGGATCAAGGTCACGGAACAGGTCACGTGCCTCGTAGTTCCACACCCACCACATATTGTGGGCAATTTCATCCAAACACTTGAGTTCTTCAGGCAGTGTTGCTTTCACGGTCAGCATTTTCCACTGCGGAGCATTAGCGTAATCAGCCTTGATTTTCATAATATTTCTGTTGTTTTAGTTTGTTTGTTGCATATAATTGGGTGCAAAGATAGAAAGAAAAATGGAATAAAGAACAAAAGTTTGGAAAAAATTTAATATCATTCTTTCTTCTCAGGTTCTGGGACAGCCATTTTGAAGGTGATGGGGAGTGAATAACTGACACGCACGGTCTTGCCGTCTTTCTTGCCTGGCTTCCACTTGGGCATCTCCTTGACCACGCGCATGGCTTCGGCATCGAGGGCAGGATGTACAGAACGGAGCACTTTCACTTCGTCGATGCTGCCATCCTTGTTGACCACGAAACTAACCAGAACACGTCCCTGAGCATTGGCTTCCATCGCTTCCTCCGGGTATTTCATGTTGGTGGAGAGCCAAGCCATGAGTTCGCTCTGCCCCCCGATGAACTCTGCTTGCTCGTCAGGCACATCCACAACGGGTTCCGCTGGACGGGGAGGGAAGGGGAATCCGGGCATCGCCGCTGGCTCTTCCTTGACAGGAAGTTTCTCGATGTCCTTGTATATCTTTGCCCAGTATTCGGCTTTCTGCTCATCCTTGGGCACTCCGGCACCCTGATGGTACATGGCAGCAAGGTTGAACTGCGCATCCTTGAGTCCCTGGTTGGCAGCCTTCTCAAAATATTCCACTGCCTTGTTGTAGTCCTGTGGCACGACCTTTCCTTCGATGTAGAAGGTGGCGAGGTTGTACTGCGCACCGGCATGTCCGTCATTGGCTGCCTTCTCATAAGCGGCAAATGCCTTGTCGTACTTCTTGGCTTCGAGGAGTTCGTTGCCTTTCTGATAATTCTTTTCGGCTTCTGCAGCCTTCTGCTGTGCCTGACGCTTCGCCATCTGCCCGAAGTTGCCAAAACCTCCGGGGAACTGTGCTGACATGCTTACAGCCACGAATAATGCAGCAGCCAGAAGCATCCATCTGTTCTTTGCCATTGTCTTTGTTTGTTTGTAGATTAGTAAATGGTTTTGTTTAGTAAATAAGTATCAAGTGATTGATGTGGCAAAGTTACGAATAAATTCCTGAAACAAACAAGCATTTGGCAAACTTTCTTGGAAAGATTTTGTTGTTTGCGGAAAATGTTGTTACTTTGCAAGAAGATTATCACAACAACTATTTAATACTTTTACGAAAATGAAGAAAATTGCGTTCTTTGCAATGGGACTTTGTGTGTCCCTGATGTTATGGAGTTGCAAGGGTCAACCTACGGGTGGAAACACAGAAGGTGAGGACTCAGCACAGGCTCAAGTGGAAACCCCATTGAATCTGCCTGCACCTCAAGTGCAGAAGTTTGTGAGGGTGGTGGCAGACGCGAGCACCGAGGTGTTCCGCTATGCTGACGAAGAGAGCCCTTGGCGCGTCACTTGGACTTGGTTTGAAGACCCCGAATCAGACGTGTTTGACATCGTGGACAGTTGGTCGAACGAGGATGTGCCTGACGACTATGAATGTGAGGAGTATCCTGCTTGGGCTGGTGATGTGTTTGCCGTGTTGGGCGAGGAGGGTGACTTTTACAAGGTGAGTGTGCACACAGACCGCAACAAAGCGGAGTTTGGCTATGTGAAGAAGGCAGATGTGGCAGAAGTGGAGCCAGAGAAGGTGGATGAGGATTTGTTCTCAGAGATGAGGGATATGTATGGTATTAACGTCAGAGTGATCAAGGAAGGCAAGTACAAGGGTTTGGTGCTGCGCGTCATCGAGGATGAATTGATGGGCGACAAATTCGAGGTGGGTGAGATGACGGAGGACTACCTGGCATTCCCTGAAATAGGTCCTCTCTTGACAGAAGAAAGCATCGATGTGGATTTGCTCTCGGACGAACGGATTGACGAGATTGTGAGGAACATGAAGAAGCAGAAACAAGAGTACGTGAAGTATGATTTCGTCATCCCAATGACAGAGGGAGGATTCAGAACATTCTGGTTGAAGAAGAAATAAATACCTGAATGAATGTCAATTTGTTAAAGAGGAATTGTTTAACCAAAAATAGAATGTATTGAATATGAGAAAAAGTGTATTGAGCATGGCAGTAATGTTGATGGCAGCCATGACGCTGTCGGCAAAGAGCGACAAGCAGGAGTATGTGGCTACATGGACCACCGCCATCCAGAAGGTGGAGCCTCACAACTTGGCACCCGCACCTGGTCTGTCTGGCAATTCGTTGCGCCAGATTGTGGAGGTGTCGTTTGGTGGCAAGCAGGTGGCATTGAAATTGTCGAATGAGTTCAACACAGAGGAGACAGAGATTCTCGGTGTGGAATTGGCAGAAGCAGATTCACAGGGCGCTACATCGGACATCAAAGGCTCATCGACTCCATTGACGTTCAGTGGCAGGAGAGGTGTGACGATGAAGCCCGGTGAGGTGATTGTGTCTGACCCTGTGCCTTTCAAGATGACTCCTCGCATGAATGTAGCCATCACGATTCATTTCGGCAAAGCATCCAATACAGATGTGACAGGACACCCTGGTTCCCGCACCAGTTCGTATATTGCCAAGGGTGACACGAAGGATTTCAAGGATGCGGTAGAGACAGCGCACTGGTACTATATCAACAGCCTCTTGGTGGCGACTCCGAAGGGTAAGTTTGGCTCTGTCGCTGCCATCGGTAACTCCATCACGGATGGACGTGGCACCACAACCAATGGACAGAACCGTTGGACAGACGTGCTCTCGAAGCGTCTTCTGAATAATAAGAAGACGAAAAACCTGAGTGTGCTGAACCTCGGACTGGGTGGCAACTGCGTGTTGAGAGGTGGCTTGGGTCCCACTGCCAACAGCCGCTTTGAACGCGATGTGCTGAAACAGGAGGGTGTGAAGTATGCGATTGTGTTTGAAGGCGTGAATGATTTGGGTGGCTCACGTGACGGTGAGGCAACTGCCAAGCAACTGATTGAGTCCTTCCAGAAGATGATTAAACTGGCGCATGAGAAGGGCATCAAGATTTATGGTGGCACCATCATGCCGTTCAAGGGCAATGGCTATTATAATGAATCACGTGAGAAGGGACGCCAGATGGTGAATGAATGGATTCGCACTTCGGGTGAGTATGACGGTGTGATAGACTTCGATGCCTACACCAGAGACCCCAATCAGGAAGACAGGCTGAATCCAGACTTCTTGTTCGAGAACGACTGGTTGCATCCGAATGCAAATGGCTATCAGAAGATGGGTTCATCCATTGACCTGAACCTCTTCACGAAATAACTCCACGAACATTCCACATGTCAAATAAAAGACCCCAAGAGTTTTCTCCTGAGGTCTTTTTTATGCTATATCATTTTCGCCTTTTGTAGAGGTCGCTGCCGAGATAGAAGCCTGGTTCGGGTGGTTGGTTGTAACCTACATTTTCTGTGGCTACGCTGAGACGGTAAGGAATGTCGATCATCAGGCATGGAAAACCATGTTTGGTAGGAATGGTGGTGGAATAGATGCGCAGTTCGGTGCTGGCATTGTCGCGCACGATGACTTCCTCACGCCAGTCGCCAAGAATATCTGCAGAAAGGCAGGGATTCTGCTTGGTGCCATTGTTGAAGGTGCAACCCAAGGCACGGAAGTCCTTGATGAGTTCCACTTTCTGTGTGTTCCAGTTCCACTTGATGATGGCATGGCGGTCAAGCAGTTCACGCAAGAGGTCACCGTCCCACCACACAGCGCTGTTCTGAGGGAAGGATATATTGGCATGATGATGATTGCCTTGCACGTCGAAGAAGCCACGCTGGGAAGATGACCACATCTCCAACCCATAAATGGTGGGATCAATGTCTGCAGCCATTCCACGACCTACATCCGTTGGGGATGGAATCTGAAAGATGACACGCCCCGTCTTGGCATCACGAAAAACAGAGCCATCCTTGCGGTTCTCGTGTACATCCCATATCTGCCATTGGGCGCTGTCGGGATAGAAGGCATACTGATGAATGGCATCGCCATGTCCCATGCGAGTGGTGTACAGCCCTGTACCATCGTGGTCAACAGCCATAGCACCATAGGTGATTTCATCACAACCATCACCATCCACATCGCCCACACGAAGATTGTGGTTGCCTTGTCCCGAATAGCCTGGGTATTTCTCGGAATCGAAGAGCCAACGGAGTTTCAGTTCTTTGCCATTCCAGTCATAAGCAGCGAGGTATGACTTGGTGTAATAACCCCGACACATGACGGCGCTGGGGTGTTTGCCGTCCAGATACGCCACAGCAGCCAAGAAGCGGTCACAGCGATTGCCGTATGTGTCGCCCCATGATGCTACATCGCCTCGTGGTGGTTCATAGGGAACGGTTTGGAGGGCACGTCCTGTGAGCCCATCGAAGACTGTAAGATATTCGGGACCTTGAAGGATGCGTCCCTTGGTCACCCAATTGGCAGCGGCATCACCAATGGGAGTGCCCGTTCCGTCAATGGTGCCATCCGCAGTCTTGGTGATGAGTTCGGAACGCCCGTCACCATCGAAGTCATAGACAAGGAATTGGGTGTAGTGGGCACCTGCACGGATGTTGGTGCCTAAATTGATGCGCCAAAGGAGTGGGGTGGAGGCCTCTTCTGACTCTTCCACAAAGCATGGAATCCTGTAGCAATCCAGATAGACAGGACCCGTATAGCCCTCATGGCTGTTGTCGTGGGCATTGGACGGATCCCACTTCAAGATGATTTCGTATTCACCATCACCATCCACATCGCCGACACTCGCATCGTTGGCAGAATAGGTGTAGGGCTGACCATCCGGTGTGGTGCCATTGGCAGGTTTGGAAAGTGGAATGGAAATGTAGTTTTTGAGGTCGGGATGATAGGTTTTCGTGTAGGAAAATTCCCTGTTGTCCTTAACAGCAGAAAGCAGGATTTCAGCCTTTTCTTCTGGTATTGGAGTCTTAAAGAAGGTTACATCCCATATGTTCTGCTCATTCAATCGTTTACCATCTTGATAAACGCTGAAATGAGTTTTCTTTTCATTTTCCAATAATCGCCATGAAATAATCAGGCTGTCACCCTCGCGGAGCAATACCAATCCACGTCCCAATTTCTCCTTCTGAATGTCTGGTGCATAGTTAGGTTGAGCCATCAGCAAGATGGCGGTGAAGAACCCGCAAATGACGAGTGAAACTCGGTGGGTGATAGAGGAGAGTCGGAAGAATGAGCGAATCATTTAGCAGAGTTCACGATGGGGATGTTGTCTTCTGCATGGTCAATGCCCCGTTGCACCACATCAATGAAATTCTTGTCTTCCCTGTTCTTCTCAGGCATTCCCTTGCGGAAATCAAGAGGGCTGAGGGTGGTGAGGTTCTTGAACCACTTGCCGAAATAACTCTGGTTGGGGAAGGTGAGTGCATCGGAGATTTCCTTGATGGTCATATTGGTATGCAACAGCAGGTTACGTGCCTCGACAAGCAGGGCTGTGGCAATCCATTGTGTGGGGGACTTGCCAGAGCACTCCTTGATGATGGTGCTGAAATAGCGTGTGGTGAGGAACTGCTGCTCGGCATAGAAACTGACTTCGTGCTGAGTGCGGTAGTGGCGATAGAGTTGCGTGACGAACTTCTGCAACACCTCGTCCTTGCGTGAGAATGCACGGTTGGTGGGGGTGACATCGGTGTAGCACTGCAACACCTCCAGCATCAGGGAATAACTGAGGAGTTCCGCTTGTTTGCGGGCTATCTCAATAACCGGCTGATTGGAACCTTGTGCAGGATTTTCCTGCTCGAACCTCACTTTTCCTGCCACATCCTTCAACAATGCGATGTGCTGGGTGAGTGCCTTGTATTGTGCTTCGGAGACCTCCTGATAAGGTGCCTGCTTGATGATAAACAGGGCATTGAAATTCGACACGTTGTAGAGCATAGGCTGGATGGTCTCCAGATTGGCACCAATCAGCGTGCCCTTCAGATTGGACGTATGACTCTTGATGTGCAAGGTGCTGTAAGAGAAATACACGATGATGGAACCCTTGTGCATTTGGTATTCCGTACCATCGATGGTCAGCGTCACACTTCCCGTCTTGCACAGGAAAAGTCCCGTCTTGGTCAATTTCACACTTTCTTTTTCAGCGTTCAGGATGTTCACTTCACCCCCTTCCAATTCGAGGATAGTTACTTTTTCTTCTTTCATAAAAGAATGATTTTGGCACAAAATAACGAAATTTTGTACAAACAAACAACTAAAACTCCAATTATTTGTATGTTAAAACATACATTTAGGACAAAAGTAGTGATTTTTACACTATGTTTGTTTCAAAACAATGTCCTAACTTTGCATCCGAAAACCGAACTAATGACAGCAATAAACATAGCAATAGAACTATGAAAAAGTTTTCTTATCTCATTTCGATGATTGTGATGACGGCAGGCATGGTGTCCTGCGGTCAAAAAGATGCCCCCCAAGATGATGCACCCATTGTGGATGTGACCACGGTGAAAGGTATTGGCGAGGTGAATGCCACGACGTTCACGGGTAAGACGAAATCAGCAGAGGAAGTGAACCTGGCTTTCCGTGTGGCAGG
Source organism: Bacteroidaceae bacterium (assembly GCA_045111535.1). Classification (GTDB taxonomy): domain Bacteria; phylum Bacteroidota; class Bacteroidia; order Bacteroidales; family Bacteroidaceae; genus Minthosoma. Next base: position 3,231 of record JBGUGM010000264.1, on the reverse strand, counting down.
ACAGATTGAGCGTGTGCTGGTGAAGGAGGGCGATTATGTGCAGAAAGGACAGGTGGTGGCTGTGATGGATGCCCGTGACTATCAGGTGCAGGTGGCTGCCACCCAAGCAGAGTATGAGCAGGTGAAGGCAGATGCCGAGCGTGTGATGGCACTCTATGCAGAGGGTAACACGACAGCCAGCAATAACGACAAGGCTCGTTACGGACTCCAGCAAATCACCCAGAAACTTGCCAATCACAGGAATCAGTTGGCTGACACGCGTCTGAGAAGCACCATCAGTGGCTATGTGCAGACGAAATTCCACGAGAGTGGTGAAACGGTGAGTGCCGGAATGCCAGTGGTGAGCGTGTTTGGCAGCGGTGACACCGAGGTGGAAATCAAGATTAGTGCCTCAGACTTTGCCAAGATTGACAAGTTCACCAGTTTTGGTTGCCGATTTGATGTGACAGGAGACGAAACCTTCCCATTGTCCATTGCCCGTGTCAGTCAGGAGGCAAACACCTCTCAACTGTATGCCGTTCGTTTGAAATTCACGGGTGCCATTGACCACAAGAAAATCACCCCAGGCATGACCACGATGGTGTATGCAGAGGTGGCAAGCAATGAAAATCCAAGTATAGTCAGCGTACCTGCATCTTCTGTACTGAATGAGAAAGGAAAGACACAAGTGTATGTATATGACGAGAAGTCGGGCATGGTGAAGGCACGTGCAGTCACCGTAACAAGTGTACAACGTGATGGTACGATGCAAGTGGAGAGTGGTTTGAGGTCAGGTGAAACGATTGTGGCATCTGGCGTTCATCACATCAAGGACGGACAGAAGGTGAAACTTTTGCAGAAACCTTCGGAATCGAATGTGGGAGGACTTCTTTAGTTGATAGTTGATAGTTGACAGTTGATAATTGAAAGACTATGAATTTTAGTAAATGGGCATTAGAGAATAGTAAACTCATCAACTTCCTGGTGGTAATCCTGGTGGTGGGTGGACTGATGGCATACAATTCCATGTCGAAACTGGAAGACCCTGCCATCAAGGTGAAGCAGGCGATGGTCATCACGACTTATCCCGGTGCTTCGGCACATCAGGTGGAGTTGGAGGTGACTGACCCGCTGGAGAAGAGTATTGGTGAGATGACCACCATCAACAACATCCAATCATCGAGTTATGCAGACTTGAGCCTCATCACGGTAGAGTTGCTGACCACCGTGCCTGATGATGACGTAGAACAGCAGTGGGACATGCTGCGTCGTAAGGTGGCGAATGCACAGAGCAAGTTGCCATCGGGTGCATCGCAATCTCAGGTGAGGGATGACTTCGGTGATGTGTATGGCATGTTCTATGCTTTGAAGGGTGATGGACAAAGTGACAAGGAACTGAATGACTATGCCGAGATGATCAAGCGGAGTGTGAATGAGATTGATGGTGTGAGCCGCGTGGAAATCTATGGCAAGCGTAACCAGTGCGTGAACATCGAACTGCGTGAGGACAAGATGGCGAATCTGGGTGTGATGCCGACAGAGGTCATCATGACGCTGAACAATCAGAACAAGACGAGTTATGCGGGTTACTATGACAATGGTGACAGGCGTATTCGTGTGACGGTAGATGATAAGTTCAACAATGTGGATGACATTGCCAACATGCTCATTCAGGGGCATGATGATGACCAGTTGCGCATCAAGGACATTGCTACCGTGGTGAAGACCTACGAGGCAACCACGCGCAATCAGATGAAGTGTGATGGCATACAGGCATTGGGCATCAGCATTGCTTGCTCTCCTGAGTATGACATCCTGAAGGTGGGTGCTAAAGTGGAAGATGCCGTGAAGAATGTGGAGAAGCGATTCCCTGCTGGCATCGAGTGTCAGAAGGTGTTCTTCCAACCCGAACGTGTGAGCAACGCCCTCAACACCTTCCTCATCAATCTGCTTGAATCTGTAGCCATTGTGGTGGTGCTGCTCGTCTTCTTCATGGGGTGGAGAAGTGGTTACATCATTGGTTGTAGTCTGGTGGTCATTGTGTTTGGTTCTTTCTTGGTGCTGAAAGGTTTTGATGGCACTTTGCAGCGTGTGTCGTTGGCAAGTTTCATCTTGGCAATGGGTATGCTGGTGGACAATGCCATTGTGATCGTGGACGGCATCTTGGTGGACATGAAGCAGGGAAAGCCGCGTTTGGAAGCCTTGACCTCCATTGGACAAAAGACCGCCATGCCATTGCTGGGTGCCACCCTCATTGCTATCTTGGCATTCCTGCCTATCTTCATGAGTCCTGACACAGCAGGTGTATATGTGCGTGACCTCTTCATTGTCATTGCTGTGAGTCTGTTGCTCAGTTGGATTCTGGCATTGATTCATGTGCCTGTGATGAGCAACAGAATGTTTAAGAAGGTGGAAGTGTCGCAAGACGAACAGGAGGAAGGTCTATATAAAGGTAAGTCATACGATGTATTGGAGAAGGTGCTGACCTTTGGCATGAAGCATCGCAAGACCACCATCTTCTGTGCGGTGGTGCTGTTAGGATTGAGTGCTTTCTGCTACAAGTTTGTGGATCAGGCTTTCTTCCCTGATATGGAATATGACCAACTTTACATGGAGTACAAATTGCCAGAGGGTAATAACTCGACAGAGACGGCACGTGACTTGGATGAAATCCGCGAACTGTTGATGAAACGTGATTACATCACTCATGTCACCACATCTGTGGGTGGCACTCCTTCACGCTACAATCTGGTGCGCTCTGTTGCCACCCCTTCGTTGGCGTATGGTGAATTGATTATCGACTTCAAATCGCCAAAGGAACTGGTGAAGCATATTGATGAGTTGCAGAAGGAAATCAGTGACTTGTATCCAGATGCTTACGTGAAGTTCAAGCGTTATAATTTGATGTTCAAGAAATATCCGATTGAGGCATGCTTCAGTGGTCCTGACCCTGCGGTGCTGCATCAGTTGGTGGATTCTGCACGTGCTATTGTGGAGGCTTCGGACAAGGTCTATCTTGCTACTTCGGATTGGGAGCCACAAGTGCCTGTATTGAGCATTGACTATGACCAGGCTTCGGCACGTAACAGCGGACTTTCACGTGGTGATGTGGCCATGTCGATGATGGCATATACCGGTGGTGTGCCGATTGGCACGTTCTATGATGGCATCAATCCCGAGAACATCTACGTGAAGTGTACAGACGAGAATGGCAAGAATGTGGAGAATCTGGAAAATGCCCGTGTGTTTGGT
>JBGUGM010000263.1:0-1851 GCA_045111535.1 Bacteroidaceae bacterium | reverse complement strand
CAAATACGGCAAGGACAACGTCATTCTCGAACAGGGTGTGACCTACAACGAGAACGGACAGTACTACGAGGAGAATCAGCCTCAGATTGACCAGGCAGTGGCTGCTGCTGCCAAGGCAGACATCATCATCGCTGCCATTGGCGAGAACAGCTACACCGAGACACCTGGCAACCTCACCGACCTCTGGCTCTCCGAAAACCAGCGCAATCTGGTCAAGGCACTGGCAAAGACAGGCAAACCCATCATTCTGGTTCTGAACGAAGGGCGTCCACGTCTCATTGCAGACATCGAGCCCCTCTCCAATGCCATCATCGACATCTTGCTGCCCGGCAACTACGGTGCTGATGCCTTGGCAAACCTGCTTGCAGGCGATGCCAACTTCTCTGCCAAAATGCCTTATACCTATCCCCGCGAAATCAACTCGCTCAACACCTACGACTATAAGGTTTCCGAGGAAGTGGGCACCATGGCTGGAGCCTACAACTACGATGCCAAGGTGTCGTTGCAGTGGCCCTTCGGCTATGGCATGAGTTACACCACCTTCGAGTACTCCAACCTTCGTGTGGACAAGACCGAGTTCACAGCAGATGACATCCTCACCGTCAGTGTCGATGTCAAGAACACAGGCTCACGAGCCGGCAAGGAAGCCGTCCTGCTCTATTCCAGCGATCTGGTTGCCAGCATCGTTCCCGACAACAAGCGCTTGCGCGACTTCGCGAAGACCGCTGAACTGCAGCCCGGAGAAGTGAAGACCGTCACCTTCCAGTTGCCCGCCAAGGACCTTGCCTTTGTGGGGGCAGACGGAAAGTGGACACTCGAGGAGGGTGACTTCATCTTAAAGATAGAGAAACTCACCCAGAAGATTCTTTGCACAAAAACAAAGGTGTGGGACGAGCCTAATATTTGACACCCATTCACAGGCGTCATGTTCGGATTCGAACAACTTCACCCCTGTTTTTTCCCGTTTCACCCACTTTCTTCTTTATATTCGTACACAGAGGCTGTAACTTTGCAGTCGAAATCTCAATAAATATACGAATATGAAGAAGAAAGTTGTTTTATGGATTGCCATGATGACGTTGAAATGTGTCACCATGTTTGCAGCTACGTTTAATGTCAGTGGTACAGTGGTGGAGAAAACAACGGGTGAAGCTGTTGCTTCTGCCACCATACAGTTATTGTCTCTACCGGACAGCTCGTTTGTGGAGGGGGTAACCACAGGGTCAATGGGTGAGTTCTCTTTCAAGAACGTGAAGGAGGGCGAATACACAATGAGGATCTCCTTCATCGGCTATACAACGAAGTATGTTAAATTGGATTTGAATGCCCAGAAAAAGAAGGAGATGAATGTGGGCTACATCACGATGACTACGGATGACATTCTCCTGAGGTCTGCGGAGGTAACGGCTCATGCTGCCAAGGTGGCGGTGTCGGGTGACTCGCTGGTTTACAATGCCAATGCCTACCGTGTACCAGAGGGCTCCACGTTGGAGGCACTCGTCAAGCAACTGCCTGGAGCAAAGGTGGATAAGGAGGGCAACATCACCATCAACGGTAAGAAGGTGACGAAGATACTGGTGGATGGCAAGGAGTTCTTCCTGAATGACAAGGATGTGGCGATGAAGAAATATGCTTTTCATCATTTTATTTGCCATAGTTCTAGAATGAATAGAGTTGTTGATAATAACTGGATGGAACTTTTTGTTTCCGGTGCAAAGGTACGCAGTCTTTATTTCATCCACCAGTCATTATCCAAAAATAGGCTTTGACGGATAATATTATCCAAATCCGCTCCATTTTGGATAATATTATCCATTTTGGCCTCATTTTGGATAAAATTATCCAATCCGT
>JBGUGM010000262.1:0-7349 GCA_045111535.1 Bacteroidaceae bacterium | reverse complement strand
AATTTTGCAATCCAGAACGTACTTTTTCACGAAAAGTGGCAAATCCCTATCCCAAATTCCTCATTCCCTATCAAATAAATCCTTTTTCCTCATTCCCAATTCCTAATAAATTCCTACCTTTGCCCCCGTAAAAACCTCAAAAAAGGGATGAATATGAAACTGAACAGATTCTTACTCATGCTCACATTGGGCATTGTGGCACTCACAGCCAACGCACAAGACAAAGAAACTGCTGAAGCAGATGCTGCAGCCAAGTTGAAAGCCGCACAGATGTCAGGTTTTGGTTCCAAGAACAAGGAATCCGTCCTGCAAGGCGCTAAAGCAGACAGTATTGCCAAGGTGGCAGCAGAACAGGCTGCTAAAGTCGAAGGAGACACTGACCCCGAATTCCCCGGTGGCGAGATTTTCTTGCAAGCATATCTGAAAAAGAAACTCCTCCACTCCGATGTAAGCGGTAAGGGGGATGTAGTCATCAGTTTTAAAGTGGACAAGAAGGGTAACATCTACGGTGCAGAAGTGACCAAGTCAGCAGGAAGCACTCTTGACACCGCAGCCTTCAACATTGTCACGGGCATGCCACGTTGGCGTCCAGGTCTCACCAATGGACAGCCAGCAGACAAACCAGCGAGCGTCACTGTTAGTTTTGGCAAGGAATAGTCACAAGGCGCTTCTTTCAGCAACACAAAAACAAATGGCGGAAAACCTCATCGGGTCTTCCGCCATTCTTTTATTCAATCTTTGCAGAATTATGCGTACATAGCAACGATAGCCTCGAAGAGCTCCTGCTTACCAGAAGTCTGCTTAGGCTCGCCAACCTTCTTACCGTACTCGTAAACCTGCTCGAATGTCAACTTGCCATCCTCGAAGTCCTTACCCATACCGCTGTCGAAGGAAGCGTAACGCTCAGCCTTCATCTTCTTGTATGGAGACTCCTCAAGGAGTTTAGCAGCAGACTCAAGAGCGCGAGCCATAGCGTCCATACCAGCGATGTGAGCGATAAAGATGTCCTCGAGGTCAGTAGAGTTACGACGAGTCTTAGCGTCGAAGTTTGTACCACCAGTGCCGAGACCACCACCACGGATGATTTCCATCCAAGCCTGAACGAGCTCATACTGGTCAATTGGGAACTGGTCAGTATCCCAACCATTCTGGTAGTCACCACGGTTAGCGTCGATAGAGCCGAGCATGCCAGCGTCAACAGCGCAAGCGAGTTCGTGCTCAAATGTGTGACCTGCGAGTGTAGCGTGGTTCACCTCGATGTTCACCTTGAAGTCCTTGTCAAGGTTGTGAGCCTTCAAGAAACCAATCACTGTCTCAGTGTCAACATCATACTGATGCTTAGATGGTTCCATTGGCTTTGGCTCAATGAGGAAAGTACCCTTGAAGCCCTTGCCGCGAGCATAGTCACGAGCCATAGTCAACATAGTTGCCATGTGCTCCTTCTCACGCTTCTGGTCTGTGTTCAAGAGGCTCATATAACCTTCACGGCCACCCCAGAATACATAGTTCTCAGCACCGAGCTTGATACCAGCATCGATAGCGTTCTTGATCTGAACGATAGCGCGAGCCACCACGTCGAAGTCAGGGTTAGTGGAAGCACCGTTCATGTAACGACCATTACCGAACACATTAGCAGTTGACCACAACAGCTTGATGCCAGTCTCCTTCATCTTCACTGCGAGGTAGTCAGTGATAGCCTTCAGGTTAGCCTCATACTCCTCAACAGATGCACCCTCAGAAACGAGGTCAACATCGTGGAAGCAGAAGTATGGAATGCCAAGTTTCTGCATGATCTCGAAACCAGCGTCAGCCTTCTGCTTAGCGATTTCAACTGCATTAGCACCATTGTTCCATGGGAACTTCTTAGTACCGCCACCAAACTGGTCGCCACCCTCTGCACAGAGTGTGTGCCACCATGCCATAGCGAAACGGAGCCAGTCTTTCATAGGCTTGCCCATGATTACCTTCTCGGCGTCATAGTAATGGAATGCCATTGGATTCTTTGAATCCTTGCCTTCGAACTTGATTTTACCAATCTCTGGAAAATACTCTTTAGCCATAATTTTAAGTTGTTAATGATTGTTTGTTGATAAAAATATTACAAATTGCTGATAGCCAATTAGGGGTTGCAAAGTTATACCTTTATTTTAAATCGCCAAAGAAATAAGAAACTTTTTTGTGTTTTTTCACAAACTTTTTATCATATGGCAACTTTTCTCAGGTACTATAACAACTAATTGTTCACTTCGTTCGTCAATGTGAGTGACAATACATCTCCCGTGGCATGAATCTTATCAAACAATCCGATGAAGTCAGTCTTGTCCTGACTACGCACCATAAAATTGATGGTAGTCGTGCCCAAAGTGTAATCGTAGCGGAAGAACTCATCAGAGATATGCACCTGTGCATCCGTGAAGCATTGGCGGTACTTGGAGGCGTCTGTCACGATGAAATTCACTTTCAATCGCACAATCTTCTGCTCTTTTCCCTTGAACAGATGTTTCTCGCAAAGTTCCAGTAAGGTCAACACCAAAATGATGAGCAGACTTGCCACCACAGCCACCACATACATGCCAGCACCGACTGCCAAGCCAATAGATGCAGTCATCCACATGCCTGCTGCTGTAGTCAAGCCACGCACCGAGCCTTTCATCTGGATGATGGCACCAGCACCCAGGAAACCGATACCCGAGATGACTTGCGCTGCAATACGTCCAGGGTCGCCATTCTCTGTCAGTCCCAAGAGTTTCTCGGGAATGTAGATGGACACCAGCATCGCCAAGGTGGCACCCATGCTGATGAGCGCAAAGGTACGCATACCCGCAATCTGTCCCTTGTGGCGACGTTCCAGTCCCACCATTGCGCCAAGCGCCATACTCAGCAGCAGTTTCAATACTGCATCCAATATTTCTTCCATATTCAACACGAATGATTAAAAGAGCACTTTCTTACCTTGGTGTACAAACACACCACGAGTGGGTGTAGCGATTGCCACACCCTGCAGCGTGTAATAGTTGTTGTCTTGTCTCATCTCAGCACGCACTTCATCAATAGCAGTGACATCGGCTTTTGCCTGTATACCAATCTCTGAGGCAGAAGTCCAGGCGTTGTTGTTGATTTCAGACTTAGCAACGAATTTGAGGTAACGTCCCTTCTTGGCTGTGGACAACTTGGCAATCTGCATCGCAGTCGTGTTCTTGAATTCTCCTGAGACCACAGGATTTCCCCATGTCTTACCATCCAAACTCAGGTACACCTCATATGCCTTCACCATACCGTTGGCATTGCCATCTGTACGTGCTGTATAGGTAAATGCTGTCACCTCATAGATTCTGCTCATGTCTATCACAATGGTGTGAGGGCATCGGGGTTCGTTGTTGCCCCATGCCGTATGCCAGAAAGTGGAGGTGTTGTTGTCAAAAGCCTTTGCGGCTTCGTTACCTCCCTGATAACTGTCCACACTCACCAGTTTCCATGCACTCTTGCTGATGAACAAATCAAAGTCGTAGGACATCACAGGGCTGTCGTTCAAGCCCTCTGCCGTACAATAGGTCTTGATGGTGCAAGCGTCGTTGTGGGTGAATGCAGTCGTGTATTTCTGCCATTCCCCATCATTAATACTATAATATATAGTGGCTTTCGGTGTAGAAGTGGTCATGCTGATGCGACCCGTGGAAGCACGTTTGCAATCGACTGGCTGACACACAGGCATATCCACACGTGCCATCTTTGCCACATCCGCACCTTGGGTGAGTGGCATGATGAAGAAGCGGAAAGCCGTATTGGCTGCCTTCAACTCATACTTCGCCATCACATCAGGACCACAACTGTTATTGCCCAATCCACGAGTAGCGGCATCCAGTGAGACCACGGTATTCTCACAAGACTTGAACTGATAGGTATGCTTACTGCGATTATTTCGATCTGTGTAATTGTCTTCAGGGCGGAAGTGAACCGCAGACGCTGCCATCTGGTCAGGAGCAGCAAAGAGGAGTCCCTTGCCATCTGTGTTCGTCAACGCTATCCAGCGCACCTCTTGCTTGGTTCCATGCTCCTGTGGCATAATATACTCCTCATACTGATCAGTCACCGTGCTCTTGTAGATAGCAGGCAGACAAGCCTCCTTGCGGTCACGATAACTGTCCCAAGGACCTCTACCGAACCATGACAATTGCTCCATCTCTGCAGGCATCTCCAAACGGAAGCCCATCTTCGGGATGATAGAGCCTGTGCTGGAAGGACTGATGAAAGAGTTCACCATCATCACACCATTGGCACATACAAGGAAGTTCATCTGAACATTAAAGGTAGTGCTGTTCTTACCTATGTAACGAGTGTTCAGCGTGACATTCACCGTCTTACCATCAGCACCCTTTTCGAACTCAACACCCTTACCATTTGCTGTCAGACTTCTCAATCCCATATTGTCCCAACTCTCACGCTTAGAACCATCATTGTCGGTAGGTAAACGGAATACATTCAATTTCAGAGGCTTGGTAATCAACTGCACACCATCGTAAGTGTAAGTACTGAGCACACCGGATGTCTTATTGAAGACAGCCTTGAACTTAGCGTTGGAAAGTGTCAATGTCGTCGCCTCATCCTCCACCGCAATGTCTTCGCAGTCAGCAAACTGATTGAAGTCATACATGGCTTTCGTAGCAGTATTCACGGGGAGTTTCTCTTCTGCCACCACATAACCAGCATCTGCCCAGAGGGTGTTTGTCTTCTGTTTGGCTGTAAAATGGATAAATGCTTCTTCATCCTCTGACAACGCATCCACAGCAGAGAGGTCAAGCGTGATGGTCGTGCTGTCAGCAGGAGCCACTTCCGTGTCAATCGCACCTGTTGCCAGCACCTTCCCTTCTTCATTCACAAGCTCATAAGCCACGTCATAAGTGGTGCTTGGCAAGAAAGCCAGTTTATTCTTCACCAAGAAAGCGTTTTTCTTGTTCTTCACAGCCTTGAATTCCAATGGCTGATACACCTTCTTCGTGTTGTACGACTTGGCAGTCAGGCTCCAGTCGGGGCGCACCAGTCCGTTGATGCAGAAGTTGCCATCATTCGGATTATCACCAAAGTCACCGCCATAAGCCCAATATTCCACACCAGAAGAACTCTTGGTCAGGAGTCCCTGGTCTTTGAAGTCCCAGATGAATTCACCCGTCAGGCAGGGGTATTTCTCATAAAGGTCGAACATGTCACGCACATTACCCATCGAGTTGCCCATCGAGTGGCTGTTCTCACATTGAATGTGAGGGCGATTGTGCTGCGATGAGCCAATCCAGTTGATGGTTTCATAACTTCCATACATCGTGCTGCTCACATCGGCAAAGTCACTCTTTCCCTCATAATGGGTGAGGCGAGTCTTGTCAAGCGCCTTGATGGCACTGGCTACCGCCTTGAAGTTGTCGCCGCCTCCCGACTCATTGCCAAACGACCAAATGAAGATGCACACATGATTGCGCATCCACTTCACATGGTTCTGCGAACGCTCCACCATAGCATTGCGGAACTTAGGTTCAGAAGACAGTCCCATATTGGCGTGGCACTCCACGTTGGCTTCTGCCAGCACATACATACCATATTTGTCGCACAAATCGTAGAAAACAGGATCATTGGGATAGTGTGAGGTACGAATGGCATTGATGTTCAGACGCTTCATGGTCTTGATGTCCTCCTCTATCTCTTCTGCTGTGATGGCACGACCATTCACAGGAGAGAAATCATGACGGTTCACACCATGGAAGACCATACGCTTACCATTGATGAGGAGGGCACCATCGTTGCGGACGCTCACCTCACGGAAGCCCACCTTGCCACCACGAATATCAATTGCCTTACCCTTCTTGTCCTTCAATGTCAGCACCAAGTCATAAAGGTTAGGAGTCTCGGCACTCCATTTCTTTGGATTCGTCACATCCATGTCAAAACTCAGTTCTGTGGCAGTTTCCACCGCTTTAGAAGACTGCGCAATAGTCGTTCCGTTTTCTTCTATCTTCACTTCTACGCTTCCTCCTTCTACGGAAACACCCGTAAGGCTCACCTTCACGTTTGCTTTCGCATTCGTGTAAGTGGCATCAAGGTCTGTCGTAAAGAAGTAGTCACGAATCTGACTCTTCGGAGCAGCCCACAAGAAGCAATGACGCTGAATACCCGTCAAGCGCCAATAGTCCTGACACTCGAGGAAGGAGCCGCTGGTGAAACGATACACCTGCAAAGCAATGGTGTTCTCACCCTTCGTCACATAATCTGTGATGTTGAATTCAGAGGGGAGATAGGAGTCCTCGCTATAGCCCACACGCTGACCATTCACCCAAAGATAGTAGCCATGTCCCACACCATTGAAACGCACATAAATCTCCCTGTCCTTCCAATCAGAAGGAATCGTGAACTTGCGACGATACGTACCCACAGGGTTCGTCATGTCACCCTTGTAAGTGAACCAACTTGGACGTTCAGCCATCACGCTGTAGGTGTTCTTGTCGAAAGAGAATGGATATGCCACATTACAATACAGAGGCTTGTCCCAGTTCTTGTTATGGTGGAGACCATAAACCTGCCAACTGGAAGGCACATCAATGTCAGTCCATGCCGCATCGTTATAATCCTTTTCACACATGGCAGCCTGCACCTTGCTGGGATTAGACACCCAATAGAACTTCCATGTACCATCCAAAGACTGATAATAAGGCGATGCCGTCATATCATTCTTTGTCACATCTGCTTCTTTAGCCATCGGAATAGCAATCGTATGCGCTTCCTCACGGTTGACGCTGGTCACAGCCACGTCATCCCATTCTTTACCAGTTTGGGCATTGGCTGTTGCAATACCCATCAAACATGCCATCATGATGGCACGACTCATCAGTTTGTTTTTGTCAATCATATGCTTATTTAGTTGTTAGTTTTTTAGTGTGAGGTTTTGATGATGCAAAGGTAAGGGAATTTAAGGAATGAGATTGTCACTGATGTTACTTAGTTTTTAGATTATGATAGATGACACGTAAAAAGGTGCTGATTCAGCGAGAACCAGCACCTTCCTTCTGTAAACTTTAACCGTTAAACCTTTATTACTTTCCCAATCTCTTCACCCACAGGTCATACGCTGCCTTGTAAGGTGCGCTGTCTGCTTCAGGCTTGATGGTTGCCTTGTGCTTGAGCGTCTTGAAGGCGTCGTCGCTGTCCTTGTAGATGCCAGCACCGATACCTGCACCGTATGCAGCACCCACGGAACCATCTGTCTCGTAGAGTTCGATAGTGGCTCCTGTGACAGTTGCCAAAGTGCGGCAGAAGAGTGGATTGAGGAACATATTGGCATGACCAGCCTTGATGGTGCTGATTTCCAT
>JBGUGM010000261.1:0-1860 GCA_045111535.1 Bacteroidaceae bacterium | reverse complement strand
CGTATGAGTGTTAAGCGCTACTGTCATGCCGTTGAAAGTCATGTTAAATAGCGCTTTTTTCCAGCGTGCTTCATGATATTCCATTTCATTGGCATTCACTCCAGCCTCACGGAAGTCGCCAATCATCGCATTCACCTTTTCCTGCTGCTTGCACGAATAGTTGCCTATATTGATATCGCCATAACGTTGATGGTTCACCTTGCCAGGCTCAGTCTTTGCGCAGCAGATGATGGCAATTCCAGCAGCCAGCTGTGTTGTTGGGAACATCTTCTGCACGTCTTCTTCAACACCTATTCCGTTTTGGAGAAGCACTACAAGGGTGTCTTCTTTCAGCAGTGGGGGCAACAACTCTTTCAAGAGGTAGTTGTTCACTGTTTTCAGCGCCACCAGCACGACATCACACTTGGGCATATCAGTAGTGTTTCTATAGGCATTCACATGAGTCAAATGAAAGTTTCCATCGCATGAATCCACTTGCAATCCATGCTCCTTCACATCATCATAATCGCTATGGAAAAGGAAATGCACTTCCTTGCCCGTCTGTATCAACTTGGATCCGTAGTAGCCGCCAATGGCTCCTGTTCCAATCACTCCATATCTCATGAATATGTGTGTTTATCCTAAATGAAACCTTTTCTGGATGATATGAGCTAAGAATTGGGCTACATGATCTGTGGGTATATGGGTCACGTTGAGAACCAGATCATAATTGCGGGCATCATAGCGTGAGCATCCCGCAAATGTCTTGGTGTAGATTTCGCGTGTCTTGTCAATCTTATCCACCACAGCTTCAGCCTCTTCCTTCGTCAGTTGCTGCTTTTGCATGATGCGCTCCACACGAGCCTCTTTATTGGCAATGATGAGCACTTTCATGACATGAGGTTCATTGCGGAAAATGTGGAAACTGGAACGTCCCACCATGATGCATGACTCTTCTTGGGCAGCCTCTTTCAGAATGGCAGATTCGGCATTATACACCTTTTGTGAAGTAATCTCTTCTTCCTGTTCAATTCTATCCGCAGTGTCAACCATTGAGCCGAATTGTCTGTAGAAATGGCAGAATTCATCCCACCAACTCCGTTTGCTTGCCTTGATTTGCTCCAATTCCACCTCTGTGAGGTTATATTTCTTCTCGATACTCTTCAGAGCCAGTTTACTATAAACGGGAATGTCGAGTATATCGCCCAACTTGCGTGCAATCTCACCACCACCGGAACCACATTCACGGTTAATGGTAATGATAAATTTTGTATGCTCCATGATGTTATTTATTTTTCAGTTTCTGGCTGTTTGTTATAGGACAAAGGTAGCCAAAAGTTGTTGCCACTCAAAACCAACAGCGTTAATCTATGTTAAATTCATTCTGCTCCAACTCCCCCACCTTCCCAATTCTCGTCTTTTGGTAACCATGTAGTCTGCACATTCATAAAGTTTTTCAGGAAATAGGTAGGGAGATACAAGAAGTTTTTGTACTTTTGCCAGCGATGTAAAGAAGAATAAAAATTATATCCATTATGGTCAAACACATTATTCTCTGGACATTGAATCCAGAACTCTCGGAGGGAGAGAAACAACAGGTGAAACAAGGTATCAAGGAAGGTCTTGAAGGACTGGTGGGCAAGGTGCCTGGACTCATCGACGTGAAAGTGAACATCGACGGCAGGTTGGCTTCGTCCAATGCTGACGTGATGCTGGACAGCACCCTCGAATCGGAAGAGGCGCTCAAGGGGTATGCCGTGCATCCCGAACATGTGGCTGTGGCAAACGGAAAGGTGCGTCCCTACACGGTGCAGCGCAGTTGCCTCGACTTTGAGATTTAACCCCCTCATTACAACTTTAATATGAATACAACACGATGGA
>JBGUGM010000260.1:0-43277 GCA_045111535.1 Bacteroidaceae bacterium | reverse complement strand
ATATATGGAATGAGGCTTCCGATGAGGTCTTTATCAAATTCGCCGAAAGCAGGTGCGGAGCCATATCCTCCTGAACGAGAGTCGTTCTTTGCGGCACGTCCGTTAGGCATGACCACAATCATGTCTTTCACCTTCTTGTCTGCATAAAGGTTGTCCATGATGATGTTTGGCACACCACCGTCGTTCATCCATTCCCATTCGTCACCACCGATGCCATGAAGCAGGTAGAGCACGCTATACTTTTTCTTTTTGTCGTACTTGGGGGGCAGATAGACATTTGCCTTACGGGTAGTTCCCACTGATTCTGACTGGTACTCGATGAGTTGCACGGTACCACGTTCAATTCCTGCACGCTCTTGGTCGAAACCCTGAGGTGCTGCTACGTACGGATCAAAATTGACATCGATGTTCTGTCCACCAAACATTCCCATCGGAATATTAGGTTCCTGAGCATTGGCTGCCATCAATGAGAGGGAGAACAATGCTGCAACATAAAATTTCTTCATTGTTTTTGTTTTGTTTAGATAATGAATGATAAATAAGAGTTTCGTGTTTTGGACTCTTTAACCACTCAATGGTTTAATATTTATTCTGTAGCGGTGCTCTTGAACTTGTTCAGTTCGTCAGCAACTACATCGAAGTCGTCGGTGAGGGTGAGTTGCAGGTTTTTGTACTTGCCCATTTCCACGAGTTTCTCGAGGAATGGATAAACAGGCATCTCCTTGGTCCAGAAGTCGGTGCCGAGGAAAATCATTGGGCTGGCGAAACCGAAGGACTCGTAGTGATTCTGCACAGCGTCTTGGAAAATTTCCTGCATGGTGCCTGCACTACCAGGAGTGTAGATGATACCACCGAAAGCAACTGTGAGGATGAGGTCTTCACGGATGCTGTTCTCGAAGAACTTGGCAATGTGAGTGGCGAATGGTGCTGATGGCTCATGACCATAAAGGTAGGTGGGGATGCCGAGGCTCACATAGTCGCCCTGACGTGGATACTTCTTCATCACCTCAAAAGAAGAGGCGAGCCAGCCTTCATCCTTGAAGGAGGGTGCCACAGCAAGCATCTCCACAGCATCATCTACGTCTGCTTCTGTTCTACCAGCCAACCATGCACCGAGGTGAGTTGCTTCCATGGCACCAGGACCACCACCGCTAAGCATGATGAAGCCTTCTTCTGTCAGACGCTTGCTGAGGAGAACGACTTTCTTATACATGGGGTTGGTACGAGACAAAGCGTGACCACCCATGATGCCGACACAAAGACGAGAGTTGTGCTCCTTAAAGAACTCATCGAGTGCTGTGTGGATAGCATGGTCGTGCAGGGTACGAGCCAAAGACTCCTTCACATCACTGGCTTGCTTGCCCTTAGAGAGGTAGTACTGATAAGCCTTGGTGTCGTAGCAAGATTCGAAAGTCTCAGGCTTAGCAGGGTCATAACCTGCGTAGAGGTCTTCAGCACTGTAGAGTGATGTACGATTCAAATCGTAAGGAACACTGTCAAGGTAGTCAAGTTCTTCTTGGCTGAAAAGTTGAGAATTGTTGACAGGTTTGTTGCAAGATGACAATGCAACGAGCAGTGTGAATGCTCCAAAAGAAAAAACTTTCTTCATGTTGTTTGATTTTAGATTGTTAGTAAATAGTTTATATGTTCTCTATTCTTTTTGCTTTGCTTTCTCTTTTTCTTCTTTCTGTTTCATCCTTTTACGGATACTCTCAAAATCGCGTCTCCAGGAGAGTCCGACACCTTGGGTGTTGAGGGTGGCTTTTGTGAAATAGCGGTCATTTGTCTGGTTGTAGGCTTTCACATAGAGATTGCCTTTCTGGTCCATTCTCCATTTCACTTCGAAGTCTCCGATGAAACTGGAACGGTTTGTCATGGCATTGTCGCGATAGCCAAAAGCGCCATTGATGAGCAAACGCTCGTCGAGCAGACGTCCTTCCAAGATACCTTCCACATCAAGGTCATTCCAACCTTTCTCACCCGTCGTAAGTGACGAGCCGAAGTTCCAGTTGCTGTCTCTGCCAATCATATTGCTGAGCATCTGGTTGATTTGTCCACTAAGCGTAGAGGAGAGTAAGGAATTCATCGCTTGTCCTGAGTTGTCGTTACCATTGGCACGGGCATACTCATTCGGATAGAAGCGTCCCAGTCCGAGCAGGTAAATCATCTGCGTGTTCATCTCCTCTTCGGAGTTAATCATCGAGCGCACCAATTGGCGTGTCTCCTCATTCACGTTAGGTAGGTCCATATTGAACTTAAAGTCCATATTGCCCAACTTACCTGTGATGTCGAGGATGCAGATGACCTTCACCTTATTGTTCTGCGAGAAGGCTGTGGTGGACGTGAGGTCGCTAAGGGGCACTGAATTGATGGTGTGGTGACAAATCAGATGGATGTTGGCATCGAAAGGATTACCGTTAAACTCCACCAGAGAACCTGGTTGCAAAGCAAGGTCACGGAAGATGATGTCTTGCAGATAGAGCCTGTAAGAACCTGACGAGATGTTGTAATTGCCAAACATCTGGAAGGAGCCTTTGTTGTACCAGTTCGCCTTGATATGGGCATTGCCGAATGTGCGCATATAGCCATCCTCGATGTTGTCCATACGCAGTTTCACCTCACAAGCAGGCGTCAGGTTGATATCGAAATTGATGAAGATATCACTATTGTAATTTCTTTTAGCCTCCTTGACGATGGTGAGTGAATCCTTCACTTCGTTGGTTATGCGTGGACGAAGGGCTTTGGCTTTGGGGACGATTGTCATGATTGAATCGCGGTCACGGAACTCAATGAATGAATTTCCAGTGATGGCATCAGGTGTAGCGGCATCGTAAGCAAAGACAGAGCCTCGGGTAGGTGTGACATTGGCATTTACATAGAGTGGATGCCCGTCGCTGCCGTCAATCGTCAAATCCCCATCAGCAAAGACGGTTGCCAAGAATTTGTCGCTGTTGAACTCCTTTTCGTCGTATGCCAGTAGTTCATGAAGTTCTGTCTGGAAATGGTAGGCAAAGTTCTTCATGTTGCGATGCGTCACCTGTCCGTTGAGTACCGAGCGATGTCCAAAGCGGTCATAGATGCTGATGTTCGGGAAGTCGAACAGATAAGGACGTATGTGAATGGTGTCACCTTCGATGTGGTAGGGCACATTGGTAGCACGCAGTCGCAAGTTCATCGTGGGGCTTGCATCGGCAATGATATTGACATTATTGAAAGGACCGATGATGCTGACGGGTCCAGTCACATATCCCGACACCTCCTTAAACACACCTCCCAAGAAACCATGGATGAAGGAGGCGTTGGTATTTTGTGTGTTGACATCCAGTCGCATATCGTTTTTGGCAGGTGAAAGCCAACCATTTACAGTTGTTACACCTGTTACGTTGCGTGTCCTTCCTGTCAGCCCGTCAGGCACTTCGTAGAGGTCAACCATTCTGCCATCTATCACGATACCCTCCACCTCTTTGTCCCAATGGGCGGTGATGTTCGCATCGCCTAATGGACCTTCTTGCACGGAGAGATTTTCCACAAAGAGATTCGTCCTCAAATCGGGCACACCTCCTCCCATTACATTGTTCACAATAGCACGTCCAGACGCTTTACCTGCAAATCGCACGACGTTCCAATTGACCAGCGACATGATATATTGGATTTCGAGGTTGTTCAGGGTTGCCACCAAGGAGTCTGTAGGGTGGTCTGATGCTTTGCCGTCAATTGCCAAGAAACTGTTGGTGTTGTTATTTGCAAACCTTACGTTGTGACACTCAATATTCTTTTTATAGAATGAGATGTTGGTAGGTGACACTGTCCATGCAGTATCGTTGATGACTGCTGTCGATTTCCTCAGAGCAATATCCGTCTTCATGCTACCTAATGAGTCACTCAACTGGATGACGGGCAGGAGCTGAAGCATGATGTTGTTGCTTCCGGTCGTGTTTACGTAGAGGTCACTGACAATGCGGTTGTTATGGACATCAGCCATCACGTCAAACTTAGTGGATGTGGAAGGTTTTTCTTCATCATCACTTTCCTTAAAGGTGGAGGCGATGGCATGCACATTCATATTGTCGTAGGTGGAGTTACATGCCACAGCGATGTCGTTGTATGGTTTCTCATTGTAGATGAAGTTGGGCACATCCAGTTGGAATGACATCTTGTCCTCGGCTGCATCCAAATCACCGAAAATGCGGATGGGTGTATCAAGGCTATAATCGGCATCAATGAAATGGTGCAGGATAGGAGCGTCAGCCACAGTCAAGTCGTATGTAAAGTGGGCTGTGGAAGAGATGCGGTCTTCTGGTTGAGGCTTGAAGATGATGGGTAGATGCAGGGACATCTGTTGGATGAAACTTTTGGCGATGTCTGTCAGCGTTGTCTCTCCTTGAATCGTTCCTGACACCACATCGCTCTTCACCACATATTTACTTTCACCGTTCTCCAATTGCTCTGCCTGAAGCATGATGCCGTCCAAGTGGTGCTGGTCATCGAGGGTTGTGAGGGTGATATCCTCCAATACGGCTTCGCCATATAGGTGTTTAAAATCTGCTCCATGCATGTGGATGTCACCATTCAGCGATATACTTTCACCGACGTGCTCGCTTGTGAGATTCAGTTTGTTAGGTACAAAATGCTCCAGTATTACATTCAGGTCTATGCTTTTCGATGGAAGGTCAGTATAAGCGAAATCAGCATCTGCTTTTACGTTCTCATCGTCAATGCTGGCAGTACCGGAAATCTGTGTCGAGGTGCTTCTTGCGTCCAGATTGATGTTCTTGTAATTGTAGCTGTTGTAGTGGATATTGTAGATGGTACCAGTTGCCTTACCTACAGGGAAAGGACGTGTATTCTCTAGATTCATGGCAAGGTCAAGGTCGAACGAGGTAGTGCCGAATCGATCATCTTCTTGCAGCTTGCCGATGTTGATGCTGTCACCACTGAGAGTACCTGTCAGGAAATGCTCCTGATCGTAGGTGAGGTCATAGGTGGCACGTCCGATGCCTGTTGAGAGATTGCCTTGCGAAATCATTTCTCCGTTGGCAGTATAATTCACCGTGCCTTCGTATGCCACCTCTTGCAAGGCGTTGATAAGATTCTCCTTGTGGTGCTCAGGTGCCAAAGCGTCTGCCCATGTCTGCATTTGGTCACTGTTGATGCGCAAGGTGTTGATGTCTGCATGGATGTTACGTCTCTCTTTGTCGAGAGGATTCGTGAATACAGCTGTGGCACGAAGCATCATGTCTTCGTTCTCAGAACAGATGTTGCACTCCTTCACTCGTATTTCCTTTTCATTGCCTTCAGCCGTCACGTTGAGGTTGAGGGGTTGGCTCAAAGGAGATAGTTTGTCGTAGAGTGGGGTAAGGTCGCTGGGGGTGATGTGTCCGTTGAGTGCTGTCGTGCGGAAGTCAAATGATTTGTTCTTCTCCCATTCTCCGTAGGTCACACAGAGTGAATCCAATGTAATCTGAGAATGTGGCATTGACAAATCCAAGTCAGATAGGGTGGCGCGTTGCTTGTTGCCGACGAGCTTCAGGCTGGTGTCATGAAGGGTCAGTCCCGAGTTGAGTTCTTTGCCTTGTAAACGACGCACATTCACATTCAGCGAGTCATCTGTCAGACATCGCAGCACCACGTTCATTCCAAAGTCGTGCAAATTTAGGTGATTGGGGTCAAGTATCCCTTGTTGCTGTGCCACAGACTTCACATCGTAAGTCACATCTGTGTGGCGCATGATGAGCGAGCCGATATGTACATTCAGTGGGGTGGGCTCTTCCTCCTTCTCTTTCGTGAAGGCATCGATGATGAATTGGAAGTTAGGTGGGCTGTCAGGCGTTTCCTTGTAAAGTGTCGCCTTGGTGCCGAACAATTGTGCTGTACCGATATCCACCCGATTTGACAGCAGTTCCAGCAGGTCAATGCTGGCAGATGCACGAGCTATGCTCGCCATCTTTTTCCCATTCGGTTCGTAGAGGGTCAGGTCATTGATGATTACACGATTCAAGAAACCGAGGTTAACACTTCCAATTTCCACTTTTGACCCCAATTGTTCTGAAAGCAAATCAGCCGTCCAGTTTGCCAACGCACGCTGCATGAACGGCAAACTGAACAGTAGGACAATAGCTGCATAGATGGCAACGATTGTGCCTACAACATTCACTAATATTTTTTCTAATCGTTTCAGCTCTTTAATTTCCTCTTGAAGTCCACCATCTTGATGGCAGTCACAGCGCACTCGTCGCCCTTGTTGCCCATGCTGCCACCCGCACGTTCCTCTGCTTGCTGCATATCGAGTGTGGTGATGAGTCCGTAGATGACAGGCACATCCTGCACAGCATTCAGACGAGCCAAGCCATAAGTCACACCCTGACAGATGTAGCGGTCATGAGGTGTTTCGCCACGAATGACACATCCAATGGCGATGACAGCATCCACACCCGTCTTTGCCATCTGTGAGGCACCATACACAAGTTCGAAACTACCAGGTACAGTCATCACCATGATGTCCTCAGGAAACACGCCATTCTTCATCAGTGTCTGCTTGGCACCTTCCAGCAATGCTGCCGTGATGTTCTCGTTCCATTCTGACACCACAATGCCCACCTTCATACCTGTGGCATTTGGAACAGAATAGATGTCGTAGTCGGAAAGGTTGTGATTCTTTGTAGCCATAACATTGAAAGTGATAATATATAAGAATAAAAAAGTTATCGAAGTTAAAGAAGTTAACGACGAATCCTTGTCATCAGCACGACATTTGTCTCTAACTTCTTTAACTTCGATAACTTCTTTAACTTCAGAAATCTGAGATTTCTTTATTTCGTTGCTCTTTCGATGTACATGTCAATCTCTTGTGAAAGAGGACTGCGGAAGTACTGTTTCTTGATTTTGTTGTAGAGCTCCACTGCCTTGTCATTCTGTCCGAGTGACTCATATACCTCGCCAGCTTGAAGGAGGAATACAGGGCTTACTGCATCGTTGTCTGCCTCCTCGGCTGCCTTGATGAGTGTCTTGATGCCCTTCTCGTTGTCGCCTTTCTTCACGTAGAGGTTACCAAGTGCTGCGATGGCGGCAGGAGAAACCATGTCGTCATCCTGTGCGTCGAAATCCTCCAACATCTTGATGGCTTCGTCCACCTTGTCTGTCTTGGCATATGCCAGACCTGCATAGAGTTTAGCCACGTTAGCAGTCTCTGTGCCACCGAACTCGTCGATGATTTTCAGAAGTCCCTTCACGTTACCCTCACCCTTCAATGCCTGTTCATACTGCTGCTGAGCAAAAGCGGTCTGTGCACCCACAATCGCCTTCTGTGCTTCCAGTTCCTTGCCTGCCATGTAGTGCTTGTAAGCATAAACACCTGCCACAATCACGATGATAGAGCTGAGCACAATAGCGATTTTCTTCCAGTTCTTTTCGATGAATGCCTCGCCCTTGCTCAGTTGCACGTCAAGTGCGATGGGCTCATCTGTTACTTGTTGTTTTTTGTTTTTTGCCATAATTTATGTTTTTGAAATATTAATTCCTTTAGTTGATAAATTTCGTCCCAGCGTATGAACTGGCACAAAAATCATGCAAAATTACGACATTTTTCGTACACCACCAAATTATTCTTCAAAAAGTTGCTTTTATGTGGAATATTCTAATTTTTATCCCCCCAACTCAATAATGACGGTGAAATACACAAAAAAGCAATTTCTTATTGGGATATGTAAAAAAAGTAGTATCTTTGCTCCCAAATAGAATAAAAGACGATTATGAGAAGATTTCTATTGACATTGAGTGTGGCGCTGGTGGCTGTGAGTGGCTGGGCGCAGGAGCAGTTCACGGGCATGTGGCAATGTGAGGCATTGCAGGCATCGATGGTCATCAACCTAGTGGAGAAGAAGATACCCTTGAAGGACTTTGAGGGTGAGGACACGTATGGCTATGTGAAAGGAGAACTGAATGGCACATGGGTCATTCTGAAAGTGAAGGAGGTGAAGGACAATAAGGCTGTGGTGAGGATGGTGAGCGACATCGGTTATGATGCGCAGGATGTGGAGTTCAGACTTACGGATGAGAACACGATTGAGATGCGACTGGTGGGTGATCAAGTGATGAAGACGACAGAGAAGGGGAAGTATGTGAAGATGCCAAAGGTGTCGGTGTTTAAGAAGAATGACTAATTATTTAGATACGTTTAACCCTCCGCAGAGGGCGGCATTGGAGTATTGTGAGGGTCCTTCGCTGGTGATAGCAGGTGCTGGCTCTGGCAAAACGAGGGTGCTGACTTACAAGATTGCCTACCTGATGGAGCATGGCTATCAGCCTTGGTCAATCTTGGCTTTGACGTTCACGAATAAGGCGGCAGGTGAGATGAAGGATCGCATTGCAAAGATTGTGGGGGTTGATTATGCAAGGATGTTGTGGATGGGCACATTCCACAGCATCTTTCTTCGTATTCTGCGACAGGAGCATGAGAAGATTGGCTTTTCTGCAAACTTCACGATTTATGATGCTGCTGACAGCAAGAGCCTTGTCAAATCCATCATCAAGGAGATGGAACTGGATGACAAGACGTATAAGGCAGGTACGGTGTTGAATACCATCTCGAATGCGAAGAACCAGTTGGTTACCGCAGAGCAATATGTGTCGAACCGTGCGAATGCGCAGATAGATGCTCGTCATAACATGTCAATGTTGGGACAGATTTTCATGCGATATAGTAGTCGCTGCAAGCAGAGTGACGCAATGGACTTTGATGATATTTTGCTGTACACGTATCTACTGTTTGAGAAGCATCCTGATGTATTGGAAAAATGGGAACAGAGATTTCGTTATGTGTTGGTGGATGAGTACCAAGATACGAATTTCGCACAGCACAGGATTGTGTGGCAGTTGACCCGTCAGCATCAGCACGTTTGTGTGGTGGGTGACGATGCACAGAGTATCTATAGTTTCCGTGGAGCAAACATTGACAATATCCTGACCTTTCAGAAGATATATGGTGGTGCAAGGTTGTTTAAGTTGGAGCGGAACTACCGCTCGACGCAGAATATTGTGGAGGCTGCAAACAGTCTCATCAAGAAGAACAGTCACCAGATTCAGAAGGACATTTTCTCAGAGAATGACAGAGGAGAGAGACTTCATGTGTTGGACACCCATTCGGATATTGAGGAGGCGAAGATGGTGGTGAATGCTATCCGAAGTATCAAACGAAGAGAGGGGTGCGAGTACAGTGATTTTGCGGTTCTGTACCGAACAAATGCACAGAGCCGTGTGTTTGAGGAAGAAATGCGAAAGGAGGCATTGCCTTATCGTATTTATGGAGGGCTTTCCTTCTATCAGCGCAAGGAAATCAAGGATGTGATTGCCTATTTCCGTTTGGCGGTGAATCCGAATGATGAGGAGGCATTCAAGCGTGTCATCAACTATCCTGCACGTGGCATTGGACAGACAACCGTTGCAAAGATTCTTGCTACAGCGACACAGCATGAGGTGAGTCTCTGGAGTGTCATCAACAATCCCGAACAGTATGGGTTGGGTGTGAATAAGGGCACGTTGACGAAGATAGGAGTGTTCCGTGAGATGATTGAGACATTCATTGAGAATGCGCAGAAGATGCCTGCCAATCAGATAGGCACGATGATTGTGAAGCAGAGTGGTATTATTGCCGACATCTATCAAGATACCACGCCTGAAAACCTTTCTCGTCAGGAGAACGTGGAGGAACTCATCAATGGTATGCAGGATTTCTGTGATATGCGCATGGAGGAGGGCAACGAGAACATCTCGTTGAGTGACTATCTTTCTGAGGTTTCGCTGATGAGTGATGTGGATAGTGACAAGGGGGATGATGAGCACAAGGTGACGCTGATGACGATTCACTCTGCGAAAGGATTGGAGTTCGGTACTGTGTTTGTGGTGGGCTTGGAAGAAGGGCTCTTCCCCAGTGATATGGTGTCGGGTAATCCACGAGAGATGGAAGAAGAACGACGTTTGTTCTATGTCGCCATCACACGAGCCAAGACGCATTGTTATTTGTCGTATGCGCAATGCCGTTTCCGCTATGGACAGATGGAGTTCTCCGCCCCCAGCCGTTTCTTGAAGGACATTGATCCGAAATATTTAGATAGGCAACAAAGCATGTTCTCATCGAGGAGAAGCATGGATGATGATGTGCAATTGCCTTGGCAACGGAGAGGAAGTTTGTTGGGTGGTGAACGGAAGGAGACTGCACGTCCTTTCCGACCTGCCATGCCTTCTGTCAAGCCTATGCCGATGAGCAGCAGACCACAGACAACGGACCACAGACAACAGACAACAGATGGTGGTCTTTCCGTTGGCAAGCATATCATCCACAACCGCTTTGGACGTGGTGAAGTGCTTCGAATCGAGGGTACAGGTGACAGTACAAAGGCAACGGTGCAGTTTGAGAATGTGGGCACCAAGCAACTCTTGCTGAAATTTGCTAAATTTGAAGTGATAGATTGACATGACACTATTGGAGAAGAACTTAGATAAAATCCCATCGCCTTGTTATGTGATGGAAGAGACGTTGCTGCGAAGGAACTTGGAGTTGATTCGCGGTGTGGCTGAGCGTGCGGATGTGGAAATCATCTTGGCGTTTAAGGCGTTTGCCTTGTGGAAGAGTTTCCCGATTTTCAGAGAGTATATCAGTTGTACGACAGCATCGTCGTTGTTTGAGGCACGATTGGCAAAAGAAGAGTTTGGCAGCAGGGCGCACACGTATTCTCCTGCCTATACGGAAGAAGAATTTGAGGAGATATTGGATTGTTCCAGCCATATCACATTCAACTCCTTGAGTCAGTACGAGCGGTTTGCACAGAAGGTGCAGGGTAGGGCATCTGTGGGTTTGCGTGTCAATCCCGAATACAGCGAGATAGAAACAGAACTCTACAATCCTTGTGCACCAGGTTCCCGTTTTGGCATCTTGGCAAAAGACTTACCAGAGCAGTTGCCATCGGACATAGAAGGCTTCCATATCCATTGCCATTGCGAGTCGGGTAGTGATGTTTTCGCGCGTACATTAATACATATAGAAGAGAACTTCTCGAAGTGGTTTCCACAGATCAAATGGATTAACTTTGGTGGGGGGCATTTGATGACTCGCAAGGATTATGATGTGGAACTGCTCATCAAGACCTTGCAGGACTTTCATGCACGTTATCCTCATCTGAAAGTCATTCTCGAACCTGGTAGCGCTTTTGCATGGCAGACAGGTCCACTTGTGACTAAGGTGGTTGACATCGTGGAGAATGCGGGTGTGAAGACAGCCATCATCAATGCCAGTTTCACGTGCCACATGCCTGATTGTCTGGAGATGCCGTATATGCCTGTTATTCGGAATGCCGAAATAGTTGACAGTGGACAGTTGACAGTTGATAGTTCAACTCTCTACCGTATTGGTGGTAACTCCTGTCTCAGTGGCGATTTCATGGGTATGTGGCAATTTGACCATGAACTGCAGATAGGGGAAACGCTCATCTTTGAGG
This sequence comes from Bacteroidaceae bacterium, assembly GCA_045111535.1. Classification (GTDB taxonomy): domain Bacteria; phylum Bacteroidota; class Bacteroidia; order Bacteroidales; family Bacteroidaceae; genus Minthosoma. The sequence continues at coordinate 31,788 of JBGUGM010000260.1, read as the reverse complement.
ACATGATACACTACACCACCGTGAAGACAAATATGTTCAACGGCATTGGTCATCCTTCCATTGGCATGTTGCATGAGGATGGCACGTTTGAACTCTATCGCAGATTCACTTACGAAGATTATCGCGACAGGATGTGCTAAACATCTTGCAAAGTTTTTGGATACATTCAAACATGCGGGAGGCTCGACAAATCACTTGCCAAGCCTCCCTCTCTTATCAAAGAAATGAAAAAATGATTATCTATATTATCTCTTAAAACCTACACTTTCTTTTTAGAATCTTCCTCCGCCGCCGAAGCCGCCGCCTCCTCCGCGACCTCCTCCGAAGCCACCACCATCGCCACCACGTCCACCTGGACCACCAGGACCTTCACCGCCCATTGGCATCTCGTTCATGAAACTACGCATTTCGCGAAGGTCACGACGTGCGCTGCTTGAGCCAAACAAGTTGAAGCGCCAGATGAAGTGTGCCATGACGTAAGAGTAGATGGCGTTGGTTTCACGGTCTGAACGTGAGTTAGCGCTGATGCTGCGGCTGATGTTGCTGCGACGGTTCAGGATGTCTCGAGCCTCAATGGAGATGGTAGCCTGCTTCCTGTAGAGGAATCGGTAACTGATCTGAGCATTCCAGATGAGTTCGTTGGTGTTCATCTCTGCAGAGGAGTAACCACGACGTGAACTCATGTTGATGTCTGTGGAGAAGCCAAAGCCGTTGTCGAAGTTTCCTGTAGAGGAGAGTCCGTAGTTGAAGTTATAGGTGTCTTGGTTACCTGTCTCCACCATCTTGTTCTTGGTCTTGTTATAGTTGAAACTACCGTTGGCACGAACGTCAAAGTTGTTGAGGCGCAGGGTGATGCTCAAGCGCTCGCGAACGCTGATGTCCTTGGTGTTGTTCTTATACGTTTCCTGATTCTGGTAGAGGTAACTGACGTGATTGTTCAGCGATGCCTCTGTGCTGGCATTCATGCTTAACTTGCTCCAGAAGAGTGGGGTGTTGAAGCCAATGGTGCCTCGAATGTTCCAGTTACCGTTGATGTTCTCAGGACGTGAGCGCTGTCCACCCGTCTCCTCGTTGTACTCGGTACGCTGGGATATGCTGTTGCGTGTCGTGCTATACGAGAAGTTGCTGTTGATGCTCTGGTTGGTAGCCTGGAAGTAGTTGTTGTAATCGAGGTTGAAGTTGTGGGTGAATGACGGCTTCAAGTTCGGGTTACCTTCACGGATGTTCAGCGGGTTGCTGTTGTCGGTGAGGGTGAAGAGGTCAGTCATTTCAGGCTGTTGCGTGTTGCCTCGATAGGTGAAGCGCAGGGTGTGCTGACGTGTGAAGCGGAGTCGTGCATTCAGCGTAGGTGAAACGCGTGAGATGTTACGGCTGGCAATCGTGTCAAGTCCCTGATACTGATACACCATCTTCTGGTTCTGGGCTTCGATGCGCACACCGGCACTGATGTTCAGCAACTGTGTGATGAAGCGCAGCGAGAACTCCAGGTTGTGAGTCTTGTTGATGTTGTCAGTATAGCGCGAGAGAGAGTCGCTGAGGAAGTCGCCATAATAGGGTGGGAGTGCGCCGTAGCGCTCGTAGTAGTCCCAAACCTCCTTGCCCTTCTCGTCATCCTTGGCAAAGTCGTAAGTCTGTCCGTCAGCGTGACGCTTGGAGTATTGATAACTATAGTTTGCCTGTGCGATGAGGTTGCGCAGGATAGGCTCAGAGTAAGTGAGTCCGATGCTATAGTTCTTGTTGTCGTTAGGGTTGTTGCGCAGACGGAAAGTGAGGTCTTCGCGTCCATTCTGCTGATAGTAGATGACGTTGCTCCAGTTGTAGTTCTTGTTCTTGTTCTCGCTGAGAGTTCCACTGGCACGGAGGCTGATGTTGCGCCCGTTGCTGCCAGTCACAGCAGAGGGACCAAACCAAGGACCACCACCCAGACGGCGATTCAACAAGAGGTTACCGCTGACGTTATAGTTGTCACCATTGCTCCAGTTGGAAGACTCGTTCGAGTTCACCTTGATGCTGTCAACGATGAGGTCATGCTGGCTGAGCGGGTCAGTTATGCCATTCTGGTAAGGGTCATTGTTGAAGGTGGCTGACATGCTGCCTGAAGAACTCTTGGTTTTGCCCGTAGAGACACGTGGCTGGAACTGGAGCGTAGTAACAGAGTCAATCTTCCATTCGATGCGGAAGTCGCTGTTGAAGTTGTTGTTGCGATTTCTGTTACTGTTGATGCTGTTGCTGTAGGAAGCAGCGCGCACGAAGTTCTGACTGCTGTTCTTGGTGTAGGAATTGCTCTTGTTGTAGTTGAAGCGGAAGTTACCGCCAATCTCCAGTGTTCCTGTGTCAAACACCAGTCGTCCACCTATCTGTCGTGCTGTGGCATTACCGTTGCTGCCCGTATTGTTCTGCGAACCCAGCACGTTTCCTTGCATCGTGTCCGAGAAGCGGTTGATCATACCTCTGAACGAATACAGTTTTTCTGTTCCATAACCTGCATCGATGTTACCGAACCATCCCTGCTGGAATCCCTTCTTGATGGTCAGGTCGAGCACCGTCTCCTCCTCACCGTCGTCAATACCTGTGATGCGGCTGAAATCCGATTGTCTGTCGTAGGTCTTCACCTTATCCACAATCTCTGCGGGCAGGTTCTTCATCGACATGTTCTGGTCATTGCCGAAGAACTCCTTACCTCCCACGAGGATTCTTCTCACCGTCTTACCATTCACCTTGATGGTACCATCCTCAATGGTCACACCAGGCAATTTCTTGATGAGGTCTTCCAGTACACTTCCTTCGGGCACCTTGAAGGCATCAGCATTGAAGATGAGGGTGTCATCCTTCATCTCCATCTCCTTCAGTTCACCCGTCACCACAGCCTGACTCAGTTGGATGCTGCTCTGGGTCATCATGATGGTGCCAATGGCTTGGTTGCCTTTGTTGTTCGCCTTCCTGTTCACCGTGATGGCGCGATAAAAGTCGTTGTAACCTACATAAGATACTTTCATGATGTAGTTGCCGTCCTTCACGCTCTTCACCGTGAAGGTACCATCTTTTGTGGTGGCGTTTCCTGCCACCAGACGTGTCGTGTCTGTACTCATGATTCTCACGGTGCTGGCAATCAATGCCTCACCGGTTTCACTGTCAATTACCTTACCCGTCAGGGTGGATTGCGCAAACGCTGCGATAGTCATCACCGAAAGGATAAGAGAGAGAATAGTTCTTTGGAAAAAAAACATAGGGTTAGCCAGTTTTTGGTTTGTTTGAATTTGTTTTAGTTTGTGCTTATAAGACCCCACACATGGTGAAAAGTTTAAGGGGAGAATGAAAAACTTGTGCATTTTCTTGCTTGTGTACTTATTTAGTTGTACCTTTGCACTCGATTTCGGGGAGCACCCTTGAAATCGTACAGAAAAGAGAGTATTAACTAATTACAAACAACTATGGACGATTATCCGGCGAATAGTACTAAGTGCCTGGGATAAGACTCACCTCTCACGCGGAGTTGCCATGAGTCTTTGCCCCACCTTTTTATTGTTCACAATCAGACAAAGCAAAGATTCAGAAGACAACAATGCGAACATTCTGGAATTTTAATGGCGGCATCAAGCACATTGATGCATGGGAGCCAACCTGCTGGGTGCAGGTAACTTGCCCAGTGGATGACGATAGAGATTTTTTGGAGCAGGAGCTCGGTATGCCTGACTACTTCATGGATGACGTATCGGATGCCGATGAGCGTGCACGTTACGACATGGACGAGGGGTGGCTCATGATTATCTTGCGTATTCCTCATCTGAAGAGTGTCTCTTCGAGGAGTCCTTACACCACCATCCCGTTGGGTATCGTGATCAAGGGAGATAAAATCATCACCATCTGCAATCAGGAGACGCGGATGATGCTCGACTTCGTCAATCACCAGATGCGACGTGCAGAGGGCTTCACCGATGCTGCAGACTTGGTGTTCCGACTCTTCTTGAGCGCGTCAGTGTGGTACCTGAAGTATCTGAAGCAGGTGAATGGCATCATTGAGAAGGCGAAGCGTGACCTCGACAAGCACATCGACAACAAGGATCTTGTCAACCTTTCCCGTCTGCAAGACTCGCTCACATACTTCGGCACATCCATTCGTGGCAACGAATCCCTGCTCAGCAAGTTGAAGTTCCGTCTGCCAGTCGATGAACTGGATGCCGAACTCATCGAGGACGTGAACATCGAGATGAACCAGGCACGTGAGACGACAGCCATCTACATCAACATCCTCGACTCCACGATGGACACCTACGCGAACATTATTAATAATAATATGAACACGGTGATGCGACTCCTCACGTCGCTGAACATGATCATCCTCTTCCCGACATTCATCACCTCCATGTTTGGCATGAACCTCGTCAATGGCATGGAACAGTGGAAGATGGGCTTCCCGATAGCCATCATAGCGTGTGTGGTTTGCACGGCAGTGTCATTGTGGTGGTTCAGAAGGAAGAAGTGGCTATAAAATCATGTTAAGTTGCAATATGGGTGTACCAATTATCATTGGCTTACGCCCATTTTCATTTTTTTTGAAATAAAAAGAAAATAAGTTGCTGTTCGTTTAATCATTTATTAGTATCTTTGCAAAGATTTTGGTAAAAAGAAGGAAACATCATTATATCTAATCATTCAAAACAAAAATGAAAAAGTACAATTTCAATGCAGGACCTTCTATCCTTCCTCGCGAAGTGATTGAGCAGACTGCACAGGCTTGTCTTGATTTCAATGGTTCAGGACTCTCTCTCATGGAGATTAGCCACCGCGCAAAGGATTTTCAGCCAGTAGTTGACGAGGCAGTAGCACTCTTCAAGGAACTTCTCAACATTCCTGAGGGTTACTCCGTTCTTTTCCTTGGTGGTGGTGCAAGCCTCGAATTCTGCATGGTTCCTTACAACTTCCTCGAGAAGAAGGCTGCCTACCTGAACACTGGTGTTTGGGCTACAAAGGCAGAGAAGGAGGCCAAGGCATTCGGTGAGGTAGTGGAAGTCGCTTCTTCTGCTGACAAGAACTTCACTTACATCCCACGCAACTTCGAGATTCCAGCAGATGCTGACTATCTCCACATCACGACAAACAACACCATTTACGGCACAGAACTTCGTGAAGACCTCGACTCTCCAATCCCTGTGATTGCCGACATGTCTTCTGATATTTTCAGCCGTCCTATCGACGTGAGCAAGTACACCCTCATTTATGGTGGTGCTCAGAAGAACCTCGCTATGGCAGGTCTTACTTTCGTTATCGTGAAGGAAGACGCGCTGGGTAAGGTTTCTCGTCATATCCCAACGATGCTCGACTACCGCACACACGTGAAGAAGGGCTCTATGTTCAACACTCCTCCAGTAGTGCCAATCTACTCAGCATTGATGAACCTCCGCTACATGAAGGCTCATGGTGGCGTGAAGGCTATGCAGAAGTTGGCTGAGGAGCGTGCAGAAATCCTCTACGCTGAGATTGACCGCAACAAACTCTTCGTGGGCACAGCAGAGAAGGACAGCCGTTCACTCATGAACATCACTTTCGTGCTGAAGCCAGAGTATCAGGACTTGCAGGACGAGTTCTTGAAGTACGCTACCAGCCAGGGTATGGTTGGTGTGAAGGGTCACCGCGACGTAGGTGGTTTCCGTGCTTCTTGCTACAACGCTATGTCTGTAGAAGGCGTTCAGGCACTCGTGAAGTGCATGCAGGAGTTTGAGGCTCAACACTAATTGAAAATTGAAAACTTTTAACTTAATCACATTATGGCAAAAGTTTTAATTGCAACTGAGAAGCCTTTTGCTGCTCCTGCGGTTGCTGGTATCAAAGAGATTATTGAAGGTGCTGGCTTCGAGTTGGCTCTTCTGGAGAAATATACTGAGAAGGCACAGTTGCTCAGCGCTGTGGCTGACGTGGATGCCATCATCATCCGTTCTGACAAAATCGACGCTGAGGTGCTCGATGCTGCCAAGAACCTGAAGATTGTGGTTCGTGCAGGTGCAGGTTACGACAATGTTGACCTCGAGGCTGCCACCGCTCACAAGGTGGTGGTGATGAACACTCCTGGTCAGAACGCCAATGCTGTGGCAGAGTTGGTGCTTGGTCTCCTCGTGTTCACCGTTCGTAACTTCTACAACGGCAAGGCTGGTTCTGAACTCATGGGCAAGAAACTCGGTATCCTCGCATTCGGTAATGTGGGTCGCAATGTGGCTCGCATCGCCAAGGGCTTCGGTATGGAAGTGTCTGCCTACGACGCTTACTGCCCAGCAGAGGCTATCGAGGCTGCAGGTGTTCACGCTGCTGCATCACAGAACGAACTCTTCGAGACTTGCGACATCGTGTCTCTCCACATCCCTGCTACTGCTGAGACCAAGCAGAGCATCAACAAGGCGCTTGTGGGCAGCATGAAGAAGGGTGGTATCCTCATCAACACCGCTCGTAAGGAAGTCATCAACGAGCCAGAACTCATTGAGTTGCTTGCTGAGCGCACCGACCTCAAGTACATCACCGACATCAAGCCAGATGCTGATGCTGAGTTCGCTAAGTTCGAGGGTCGCTACTTCTCTACACCTAAGAAGATGGGTGCTCAGACTGCAGAGGCAAACACCAACGCAGGTCTTGCTGCAGCCAACCAGATTGTGGGCTACATCAAGGAAGGCATCACCAAGTTCCAGGTGAACAAGTAAAACAACGAATTAGACGAATTACACGAATAAGAAAGAGGCTGAGGAAATCAATCCCCAGCCTCTTTTATATTTTGAAACAAATATGAATAATATGAATAATTTTGCTCACTAATCTTTATAATTATTATTCTTATTAGTGGACAGAATTATGGTGATTATTCACATTAGTTTCCATTAAAAAATTCGTTTAATTCGTGTAATTCGTTGTCGTTATCATTCGTTGTTGCTTGGGAAGGTGAAGTCCACTTTCTCCACGCCAGGACCATAGATGGTCTTGAAGTCGTTCTTCATGGAGATGACGTGGTAGCCATTTTCCTTCCATTGTTCACCCAGTTTCAGGGCTTTCTCGGGGTTGGCATGGTCGCGGGCATCATCGTCTGCAATCAGCATGAAGGCTGCTGTGCGGTACTTCGAGTTGCTCAGGCAGTAGTTGTGCATGGCGCAGTCGCCACCGCTGTTGCCGAACGAGAGCACAGGCACCTTGCCTATCTCCTGAGAGATCTGCAGCACCTTGTTCGTCTTCAGGTTCTTGATGATGAGTTCACCCGTACGAACCAAGTCTTCCTGCTGCTCCATGGTGTAGTTCACGCCAGCCTGCAGACCCTGCTTGCTCGACACCAGCATCACGTCCATGCCAATCACGCGGTTGGGTGCGATGCCGATAGAATCAACCAAGGCGCGGCAGATGAAGCGGTCAGAGCCAGACACCACGTAATAGGTGAAGCCATTGTCCTTCAGGTAGTCGAACACCTCCAGCATGGGCTTGTAGATACCTGCCCCGTAAGTCATGCCGATGAATCCGTTGGCAGGCTTGGCAGCGTAGTCCTTCACGTACTTGTCAAACTGGGACAGTGTCATGCCTGCATATGCCTTGGCAGCCGCACGGGCGTGCTTCATGTCGAATTGCGAGGGCAGGGCAGTGCCGTTGCGCACAAAGTCGCGGATGTTCTGTGCAGCCTCGCGCACATCCTCTGGAGCCTTGTCCTTGTAGTCAGGGTCGTCCAGCGCACGGTACTCGAGCAGGTTGTACTCGAAGTAAGTGGGGTAGAGTTCGGCGACGAAGGTGCCGTCCATGTCGAAGGTGGCGATGCGATCCTCTGGCATGATGTAGTTCTTCGACGTCGGGTCAGTCACGTCCTCCACATACTCCTGCAGGGCAGTCAGCGCCTCACACTGGTTCCATGAAGGGAAGTAGTCCTTTTTCGCCTTGCTCCCGTCATCGTCCTTGCTGCAACCGGTAAGCATCGTTACCAGTACAACTGCGATAATCCATAATTGTTTTTTCATCATATCAGTATCTTTTTGTTTGTTGAATCCGCTGCAAAGTTACGACATTAAAATAGTTGATGCAAGTTTTTGCGGAAAAAACTCTTTTTGTCCGCACTAGTGCGGATTTTTGCCTTTTCCCATAGCAATCCCCACAGGCGTTGATGTCTTTACGAGCAAAGCATGGATGTGTTTACGGGCAAAGTAAGAGTGTCTTTGCGGGCAACATGCGCAGGTCTTTGTGGGGGACTCAGGGTATGGGTTTACGGGCAAGCCAACATGAAGCCTCCTGCAATGTCCATATCTTGATAAAGGGAGGCCGCAAAGTGTCGGTTGTTAATTTTGTTAATTTTGTTAATTGTTAATTTCGTTAATCTCGTGTACACAGGTAGGCGCGTAATAATATATATAATAATATAATAATATATATAAATATATATTATTTACAGTACTCCCCCTATTAATCATCCCCCAAACCAAACCAAAAATAACAATATTAACAATTAACAATATTAACACCTTGATGTTTTTGGGTGGGTGCGCCGTGCCCATCAAAAATTTTTTCATGAAAACACAAAAATTCTTGCTTTTTTCTTTTGTCATGTCCTCACTTTTTCGTAACTTTGTAGCGTAAATAAAAATAATCTAAAACCCACGACACCATGAAGTTCTTCAATCTTAGGATGCTCGCCACTATCCTGACAATCTGTGGCGCAATGACAATCATTTCGTGTTCTGACAGCGACCCTGTTGCCGGCAATGGTGAAATTGCCAGTTGGATCTATGACGGGCACATGGATCGCTCCGTCAAGCCTGGCGACGACTTCTATATGTTCTGCAACGGCACCTACTGGAACAACACCCAGGTGAATGAACTGGGCGAAGATGCGGACGATCACATCAAGGGCTACCGGCACGACGAGTACAAGCCCTTCTCTAAACGCATGATGGAAGGTGTCACGTATCCTGCCTACGAGAAGTTCGAATTGGACTTCATGCTGAGAATCTCGCCCGAGCAACTGACAGAGGCACGTCAACTGCTGAGCGCGGGTCTCCACCGACTGAACGAGGCAGGCACGAAGGAAGAGTTCTGGACACAGGTGGGTCAACTGATGAAAGCAGGCTATAACGTGCCATTCCAATTTCTTATCTACCAGAAGGATGGCACGATGTGCTGCACCATTCTCCCATCGCCTGATGACGAGGATGATGATGGGGAAGGCGATGCAGACACGGAAGACCTTCAGTACCTGCTGAACCACAACGCGAAGTTGAGAGCCAGCATGCACCCCGTCCTGTCGCAAAGCACCCGTTCCGTTGATGGTGAAGCGTTCCCCATGTGCTATTACATTGCCAAGGGACTGGGCTTCACCGATGCACAGATGGAGCATGTCTATGCACTGCCTCCACAACTCAAGGATGCTGATCTGGCAACCTCTACCGCTGGCATGCAGAAGTTCCAGGATCAGTCGCTCGAGGATCTGGGCGAGTGGGTGAAAGGAGAGATGATGCAAGACCTTGCGTTCTATGATGAAGAGTACATCAACAATGTCATCAAAATCCTCATGCCCGACTACTCTCCGCTCTCAGTGATGAATAAGTTCGAAAAATACTTCTTCTACGAGAAGTCGAAGAACTATGCCGAGCACGTCGTCACCCCCGAGATGCAGACTCGCACCATGGCGTTCCTCGAGGAACTGCGTGGGGTGTTCCGCCAACGCATTTACGCCAACAAGTGGCTGAGTGACGGTTCCAAGGCTGCCATGATAGAGAAACTTGATGCCATGAGTCTCTTCGTCGGCAAGCCCGACACCTGGATTGAAGAAGGTGTGCCAGACCTGAGCAAGGCCAAGACGCTGCAGGAAGACCTCCTCTGCATCCGCAAGGCGTATGTCGCCCTTCAGATGAAACTCGTCGGCATGGACAAAGACGAGGCTTCCTTCCATTACGTTGCCGGACTTGATGATGATATGAATCTCTCAGATGTCAACGCTTGCTACCTGACTGACTACAACTCTTTCTACATCTATCCTGCGTGGATGGCAGAGCCTTTCTACAGCCCCAGCAACGAGGATGCGGTCAACTACGCCATCTTCATGATCTTCGCCCACGAGATGATACATGGCTTCGACAATGAAGGTGCCTACTATGACAAGGATGGTGACAAGACGGAAAAGGGTCTTTTCGTTGGAGGCGACGAAGCCGAGTTCCAGCGTCGCACACAAATGCTCGTTGACTGCTACAGTCAGTTTGACGTCCTGCCAGGCGTGTTGCCCTACAAGAACAACGGTCAATACACCCTCGCAGAGAACATTGCCGACCTGGGCGGCTTCGAGATTGCTTACGACGCCTTCGTTGCCCAGCAGCAGAAGAAAGGGGTGAGTGGCGACGAACTGACCACGCAGAAGCGCCACTTCTACCAGGCATTCGCCAACTTCTGGCGCGCCAAGTACACCGCCTACTTCGCCAAGAACGCCACCATCGGCTCAGACAGTCAGAAGCCTGATGTGCACTCCCTCAGCAAAGAACGTGTCAATGGCGTGGTGTGCAACACCGATGCATGGTATGACCTCTTCGACGTGAAGGAGGGACAGAAACTCTACTTGCCTCAAAACAAGCGGGCACACATCTGGTAAACCGCATCATGATGGGAGGTTCCTGTAAAAATGTGTGGTTTTGTATGGGAATGTCGAGGAAAAGTCCTATCTTTGCAGTCGCAAACAAATTGTCAATATAAATTGTAAAAAAATATGGCTATTGTAAAACCTTTTAAGGGAGTGCGCCCACCGAAGAATCTGGTGGAGCAAGTGGAGAGCCGTCCATACGATGTGCTGGATTCAGAAGAGGCACGTGCGGAGGCTGGCGACAACGAAAAATCGTTGTATCATATCATCAAACCTGAAATCAACTTCGAGCCGGGCACAAGCGAGTATGACCCCCGTGTGTATGAGGAGGCTGCACGTCAGTTCGCAAAGTTCCAGAAGAACGGCTGGCTGGTGCAGGATGAGAAGGAGCAGTACTACATCTATGCTCAGACCTCTTGTCTGCCTGCCAACGGAGGCAAGGAGAAGACGCAGTATGGCATCGTGGTGGGTGCCTACAGCGGCGACTACCAGACGGGTGTCATCAAGAAGCATGAGTTGACCCGTGCCGACAAGGAAGAAGATCGCATGAAGCATGTGCGTGTGAACGACGCCAACATCGAGCCTGTGTTCTTCGCTTATCCTGACGACGAGGTGTTGCTGCAGTTGATTGACAAGTATGCCAAGACAACACCTGAGTATGACTTCGTGGCTCCTATTGATGGCTTTGGCCACAAACTCTGGGTGGTGAGCGACGACAATGACATCAAGACCATCACGGAGCGTTTCGCGAAGATGCCTAACCTCTACATCGCTGATGGTCACCACCGTAGTGCTGCCGCAGCCCTTGTGGGTGCGGAGAAGGCTAAGCAGAATCCGAATCATCGTGGCGATGAGGAGTACAACTACTTCATGGCAGTGTGCTTCCCAGCCAGCCAGTTGACGATTCTTGACTATAACCGCGTCATCAAAGACCTGAACGGCTTGACTTCGGAGGAGTTCCTGAAGGCTCTGGAAAAGAACTTCGTGGTGGAAAAGAAGGGTGCGGCTGAGTATCGTGCACAGGAGTTGCATGAGTTCTCTCTCTATCTGGATGGCGAGTGGTTTTCGCTGAAGGCGAAGCCTGGCACATACGATGAGAATGACCCTATCGGCGTGCTGGATGTGAGCATCTCTTCGAACCTGATTCTCGACGAGATTCTGGGCATCAAGGACTTGCGTCGTGACAAGCGCATCGACTTCGTGGGTGGTCTGCGCGGTCTTGGCGAACTGAAGCGTCGTGTGGACAGTGGCGAGATGAAGACCGCCCTTGCTCTCTATCCTGTGACGATGAAGCAGATCATGGACATCGCTGACTCTGGCAACATCATGCCACCAAAGGCAACTTGGTTTGAACCAAAGTTGAGAAGTGGACTGGTGATTCACAAGTTGAGTTAAGATGGACACCTACAGAACGATACGGACATTAGCCGAAGGCAATTATAGCGAGAAACGCAGCAAGTTTCTCGCTTTTGCTATGCCCGTACGTTCAGTGGAGGAAGTGAAGCAGATTGTGGCGGAGTATCAGAAGAAGTACTATGATGCGCGCCACGTGTGCTATGCCTATATGCTGGGTGCGGAACGGAAGGATTTTCGTGCCAATGACAACGGGGAGCCTTCGGGTACGGCAGGCAAGCCTATCCTTGGGCAAATCAACTCGAACGAACTGACAGACATCCTCATCGTGGTGGTGCGCTACTTCGGAGGGGTGAAACTGGGCACGTCGGGCTTGATTGTGGCATATCGTCTGGCTGCTGCCGAGGCGATTGCCAATGCTGACATCATCGAGAAGACAGTGGATGAGGACATCACGTTCATGTTCGAGTATCCTTTCATGAATGATGTGATGCGCATCGTGAAGGAAGAAAATCCTCAAATCGTTTCGCAAGGTTTCGAGAATGACTGCTCGATGACCCTCCGCATCAGGAAGGATTCCATGCCCCGTCTGAAAGCCCGATTGGAAAAGGTGTCAACACTGCGATTTGAGTAAATTCGTGTGTTCTTTCGCTAAAAAACGTGCAAAAGTCATAATAAAACTTAACGGAGGACTCGAATTTGAAAAATAGTTGCTATCTTTGTCAAATCGAAAACTTAATAAACTAAATATGCAGATTTCTAAATATATCATAGCAGGAGCGATGTTGCTGTTGAGCGCATCGTCAGTGCAGGCGCAGAAAGTGGTGATTGGCAACTATGTCTTCCCGAAGGATGGCTCCACCTACTACGGAGAACTGGAGGGAGGCAAGCCTAACGGTAAAGGTAAGACGACGTTCAAGACGGGTGACACCTATGAGGGTGAGTATGTGAAGGGCAAGCGTCAGGGTTATGGTGTCTATACGTTCACGGATGGTGAGAAGTATGAGGGCAACTGGCATCAGGATCATCAGCACGGACGTGGCATCTACTACTTTGCCAATAATAATAAGTATGATGGTTTGTGGTACATTGACTACCAGCAGGGCTTTGGTACGATGTACTACTACAACGGTGACAAATACACAGGCGAATGGTTGCAGGACAAGCGTGAGGGTCAGGGTCGCTACGTTTGGGCAAATGGCATCTATTATGATGGCAACTGGAAGGAGGACAAGAAGTCGGGCAAGGGTACCTTTGACTGGCGTGACGGTTCTCGCTATGAAGGCGACATGGACAATGACATGCGCAATGGACAAGGCAAGTACACTTATGCCAATGGTGACTTCTATACAGGTGGCTGGAAGGACGACATGATGCACGGAAAGGGCATCTACAAGTTCAAGAATGGCGATGTGTATGAGGGCGACTACCTGAACGGAGAACGTACAGGACAGGGCATCTTCACCTATACCGACAAGCGCAAGTATGTGGGTCAGTTCAAGAATGGACTGATGGACGGCTTCGGCACTTACACATGGCCTGACGGTTCCCGCTATGAGGGCTATTGGATAGAAGACAAGGAGCATGGACGTGGCAAGTTCACGGGTGCCAATGGTGATGTGTATGATGGTGAGTGGGCTGCTGGTGAGATGAATGGCGAGGGTGTGCTGCGTCTGGCTGACGGCACGAAGTTCAAAGGTCATTTCAAGGATGGCATGAAGAACGGCAAGGGCGTGGAAGAGGCTGCTGACGGCACACGTTTTGAAGGCTCTTTCTTCAATGACCAGAAGGATGGCTCGTTTGTGGAGAAGGACAGAAGCGGCAAGGTCATCCGCAAGGGCATCTACAGCCGAGGCAAGTTGATGGGACAGTAACCACCAGCCCACGCGCTGGGCGATTTTTGCCAACTAACAATTAATAATCATATTTATAAACCTTAAATAAGAACCCTTATGATTTTAGACACTCTTGAAAACTTTGGCAAGTACGTCTCTCTCAACCCTCTGTTCCCAAAGGTGTTGGAGTATTTGCAGAACACGGATCTGATGGCTCAGGAGCCTGGACGTGTGAACCTTGACGGTAACAAACTCTTTGTGAATCACAATGTGACGAAGGGCAAGATGGTGGACGATGCCAGAATGGAAACACACAATGCGATGATTGACATCCAGATTCCTCTGTCGTGCGCAGAGGTGATGGGCTTTACCCCTCGTCAGTATCTCCCCAAGGCTGAATACGATGCAGCCAAGGACATCACGTTCTATCTGGAACGCCCCGAGCAATACATCACGGTGCATCCAGGTGAGTTCGTCATCTTCTTCCCCGAAGATGGTCATGCTCCTTGCATCTCACCTATTCCTGAGTATAAGAAAGTGATTATCAAAGTTAAAGCATAAGCAGCCCACGCGCTGCGCGATTTTTCATATAGATAAAGATTAATGGCTACGACAAAGACAAAGAAGGTGGCAGCAGAGAAGAAGCCTGCACCTGTAAAGCATATTGGCATCGTGAAGAATGACCCTTGGCTCGAACCTTTCGAAGGAGCCATCTGTGGTCGTCATGACCATGCCCTCTGGAAACTGAACGAACTGACCAATGGCGGTAAGCAGAAACTGTCTGACTTTGCCAGTGGTTATCTCTATTTTGGACTCCATAAAACTTCCAAAGGTTGGGTGCTGCGTGAATGGGCACCGAACGCCACAGACATCTACTTGGTGGGTGACTTCAATGGCTGGCAAGAGGATGAGGCATACAAGATGAAGCGTATCGACAACGGCAATTGGGAAATCAAACTCAAGGCTGGTCAGATGCATCATGGTGACCTCTTCAAACTGAAAATCAAGTGGAACGGTGGGGAAGGGGAGCGCATCCCTTCATACGCTACTCGTGTGGTGCAGGATGACAACACGAAGATTTTCTCTGCTCAGGTTTGGGCTCCAGCCAAGCCTTACGAGTTCAAGAAGAAGAACTTCAAGCCCAACACCAACCCGCTGCTCATCTACGAGTGCCACATTGGTATGGCACAGGATGCTGAGAAAGTGGGCACCTACACGGAATTCAAGGACAATATCCTGCCACGCATCAAGAAGGATGGTTACAATGCCATTCAGGTGATGGCTGTGGCTGAACACCCCTACTACGGCTCGTTTGGCTATCATGTCAGCAATTTCTTCGCTCCTTCCAGTCGTTTCGGTACACCTGAAGAACTGAAGGAACTGATTGACGCAGCGCATGAGATGGGTATTGCTGTCATCATGGACATCGTGCATTCCCACGCTGTGAAGAATGAGATTGAGGGTCTTGGAAACTTTGCGGGTGATGGCTGCCAGTACTTCATGCAGGGTGGTCGTCGTGAGCATCCGGCATGGGATTCCCTCTGCTTTGACTATGGCAAGAACGAGGTGATTCACTACCTGCTTTCCAACTGCAAGTACTGGCTCGAGGAGTTCCAGTTTGATGGCTTCCGCTTTGATGGTGTGACTTCGATGCTCTACTACAGTCATGGTCTTGGTGAGGCATTCGGTGGCTATGGTGACTACTACAACGGACATGAGGATGACGAGGCTATCGCTTATCTGACCCTTGCCAACCTCCTCATCCACGAAGTGAATCCAAAGGCAATCACCATTGCTGAGGAAGTGTCGGGTATGCCTGGCTTGGCTGCACCTTTCAAGGATGGTGGCTACGGCTTCGACTACCGCATGGCAATGAACATCCCTGACTATTGGATTAAGACCATCAAGGAACTCAAGGATGAGGACTGGAAACCTTCTTCCATGTTCTGGGAAACGACCAATCGCCGTGCCGACGAAAAGACCATCTCCTATGCAGAGAGTCATGACCAGGCACTGGTGGGTGACAAGACCATCGTCTTCCGTCTCATCGATGCTGATATGTATTGGCACTTCAAGAAGGGTGACGAAAACTTCATGGCAGAGCGTGGCATTGCCCTCCACAAGATGATTCGCCTCCTCACAGCCTCCACGATGAATGGTGGCTACCTCAACTTCATGGGTAATGAGTTCGGTCATCCTGAATGGATTGACTTCCCACGTGAGGGTAACGGATGGGGCTATAAGTATGCACGTCGTCAGTGGAGTCTTGTTGACAATAAGGAATTGTGCTACCACTACTTAGGTGATTTCGATGAAGCAATGCTCAAAGTCATCAAAACCGTGAAGAACTTCCAGAAGACCCCTGTGGTGGAGGTGTGGCACAACGATGGCGATCAGATTCTCGCCTTCTCTCGTGGTGACCTCCTGTTCGTGTTCAACTTCTCACCCAACAGGTCTTACACCGACTATGGCTTCATCGTGCCACAGGGCAGTTATGACGTGGTGCTCAACACCGACAGCAAACTCTATGGCGGTAATGAACTCGCTGACGATTCCGTTCGTCACTTCACGAACTACGATCCTATCTACGAGCGCGATGGCAAAGGTTGGCTGATGCTCTACATCCCAGCCCGTTCTGCTGTTGTACTCCGTAAAAACGCTGAATAAAAAGTGTATCGCGACTATTCGACATCTCATCAGAAGACCGCAGGATTCATCCGATATTCCTGCGCTCTTCTGTTTATGCTCTTTTCTTTCTGCTACCTCTTCTTCCTGCAAGGGGAAATCCTGGCTGAAGCACAGTTTGTCTATTCCAAGGGAGTCACGTCTTACGACATCCTGATTGGTGCCATCATCATCACGGTCATCTTGCAGATTGTCCAATGGATTGTCAGCATGTTGTCACGTCTGCCCTCCAGAGCACACGCCTTGTCTTATCTCCCCTCGATGCTCCTGCTGGCAATGCTCACAGATGTCAACGAAGAGGCGATTGAGCATTTCTCCTTCGGAGCATGGGTTTGGGTCACTCCCTGCATCCTGGTTGCCTATATTCTCTTGGTCATTTTTGTCAAGAAGGTTGACCATGACAACTCAGTTGATTCACGTGGCATCAAGTCGCAGATATACCCCAATTTCGTCATCCTCTTCCTGCTGATTCTTTGCGTGGGGGCGATTCCTCAAACGACAGATGTCTATCACTACGAACTGAAAACGGAACGCCTCATTCTTGCCAAAGATTATGAAGGCGCTGCTGCTGTGGGCAAGAAATCCTTGCGTGCTACAGCCCGACTCACTCAGTTGCGCATGTATGCCCTTTCCAAGCAGGATTTATTGGCAGAAAACCTCTTTGACTATCCTCAATACTATGGTTCAAAGGGTTTGCTCGACATTGCTGACACCTCTTCTTTGGAGCGTTTCACCACGCAGGACATCTGTTTCCATTTGGGTGCTTTCTGTGGCAAGAGCATCCAGACAGCAGACCGTTACTATCGTCTCATGTTAGGCGACTCTATCTGCAATCAGCACACAGCAGATTACTATCTGTGTAGCCTCCTGCTCGACAAGAAACTGCCAGAGTTCCTTCGTCAGTTGCCACGTTATTACGACTTGTCTGACAGCATCGCCTACGAAAGCCTTCCGCGTGCTTATCGTGAAGCCCTGCTCCAGACAGGAAAGAAGACAGACTTCGACACGGATGCTCGTTTCCGTGATTACAACGAACTCAAAGCCTCGCTCAAAGACGAAACGGAGCGCATTAATAAAACCCACCGTGAGTTTGGCAACACCTACTGGTGGTATTACGATTACAGTCACCTTGCTAAAGGAGAACTGCAAAAAAGATAACCAAAGATTATAACGAAATTTTCATGCCATCCTCAGCAAGAAGTGTGTTGGGGAAGACAGCCTGTGCCTCTTGGAGAAGGATTTCCTCTGTCTGATAGCGTGAGGAGAAGTGTCCGAGAATGAGGCGCTCCACTTGAGCATCATGGGCTATTTGTGCGGCTTGTGCAGCGGTGCTGTGGAAGGTTTTCTTGGCGAGCAGGGCATGCTCTTGTGCAAAGGTGGCTTCATGGTAAAGGCAGGTGATGCCTTGAATGAGTTCTGCAAGTTGAGGACGGTAGGTGGTGTCGGTGCAGTAAGCATAGGAACGGACAGGGTCAGAGGGTGTGGTGAGCCGTTCGTTAGGAATGAAGGTGCCGTCTTCTGTGGTCCAGTCCATACCTGCTTTGATATTGTTGATTTGAGAGATGGGGATATGGTACGCATCTATCATGTCACGAAGAATGTGGCGAGGAGTGGGTTTTTCACGGAAGAGGTAACCACAACAGGGGACACGATGGGAGAGTGGTAGGGTGGAGATGCTGACAGAGCGGTCCTCGTAGATGACCTGTGAGGTCTTGGTGTCAATCTCATGCAGGATGATCTTGTAGGGGGAATCAGCACAGAAGTAGTCGATTGGGGGTTGAAATATACGTTGGAGGTCTTGTGGACCGTAGATGTGGAGGTCTTGGGTGCGTCCGAGGAGCCCGAAAGTGGATAGCAATCCAATAAGTCCAAAAGTATGGTCACCATGCAGATGGGTGAGGAAGATGGCTTGGAGATGGGAGAAAGGGAGATGAGAACGGCGCAACGCCATTTGTACGCCTTCGGCACAGTCAAGCATGAAGAGTTTCTCGCGGATGTTGATGATCTGCGAAGAACTGAGACGGCGAGGGGTGGGGAGGGCTGCACCGCAACCAAGTATATGAATGTCAAATTTCTGCATGAGTGGGATGGTTTAGAGGATAGAGTTTAGGGTTTGGTGTTTTGGGGATGCCGTTGACAGAAGGAAAGAAAATCGCAGTAGGCACAGTTCTTTTCGTCAGCACATTGAGTGAAGGTACCGTGCGGGTTATCTTCGGTGTAAGGGGTGAAGATTTCTTCAATCTTTTCTGAGAGAAGAGCATCGTAGATGTCACCATACTGTGTTTTGTAGTCAGTCACCTCTTCTTTCTTGCTGTCTTCGGATGGTGCTAACTTGACAATGCCAGAGTAGTTGTTGCCATAGTCCTTAGCACAATACATAAGAGCAGGAACCAGCCCGTACGTTGGGCTATTTTCGATGATTAGTTGTTGAGTATCAGTAAGTACCTTGCAGTAGTAGAGGACCTGCATGATGTGGTAGTTACCAGCGCATTTGTCTGGGTCAAAGAGTTCTTCCACTGTCTTGGCAGCGTGTGGCTTGCTGCTGGTTTTGTAATCAACGATGCGGATACGGTCACCTGCAGGGGTGTGGAGCAGGTCAAGGCGGTCAATGTAACCTCCGACCAGCCCACGCGCTGGGCGATTTCCATTTTTCAATTGATAACTGGCGGTATATTCCTTCTCCTGGCTGATGATATGCCAATACCCGCCTTGATTCTCCAGTTCCTCAGCCATTTGGGCATCAGCGTTGAGTTGATTGATGATGAACTGCTTGAGGACATGGCGGTTGATGAGTTGTGTACCGTTGAGGGGAGGAAGAGTGGACTGATGGAAGAGGTTAGTGGCTATGGCATTGTTGAGTGTTTGGAGGATACGTTCTTCATCTTTTGCCAATGCCCGTACCTCGTCGCTGTAGAAGGGCTTCCCTTCGTAGGGCAGGTAAAGGTGGCGCATGGCATCGTGGAAGATCGTACCGAACATGGGCTTGTCCACATCATCCGACACTTCATCCTCGGGACGCAGTCCTGCCACGTAGTTGAGGTAGAACTTCAACGGGCACTTCATGTAGGTGTTGATGGCGGAAGGAGAAAGGATGCGTTCATGGTTAAAGCGTTCATGCAACTTTTCCATGACAGCCGCGTCTTTCTTTACGCTGATGGCTTCGATAGGTTGGGTCTCACTGGCTGCAGTGAAAGCACGGAGATTGATATCCTGACTTTCGCCAAAGAGTTCATCTTTCTCGGCAAGGGTCTGCAACATGAAACGTGACATCTCTCCCTTGTTGCCCCCTTCGGTGTTGGAATTGTAGAGTAGGGTGATGCGCTCGGCTCGTTGCAGGAGACGATAGTAATAGTAGGCATAAAGGCTCACTTCACGTTCGATGGTGGTCATGCCATAAGCAGCACGGAGCGTGTAAGGGATGAGTGATGCCCGTTTATCGCCCTTAGGTATCTGTCCTTCGTTGACGGAGAGCATGATAATGTTACGGAAGTCGAGATTTCGGGTTTCGAGCAATCCCATCACTTGCAATCCGATAGCAGGCTCGCCGTGGAAAGGAATGGTGGCTTGACTCATCAATTGGCGAATGAGTCGTGAGAGCGTTTCATCACTCACTGCCAATGCTGCGTGGGCTGGTTCTTGTAGCGTGTGGATGCGGTTGACGATGGTATATGCCACAAAGATGCTTTCCTTGTAGATTTGCAGAGTGAAGTCGTTCTTGTCGAACGCATCTTGATAACTGTGTCCTACCATCGAGATGATATCTGCCAGATACGTGGTCAGTTCCTTGCCTCTCACGGGTGCGAAGAGGCGTTGCATGATGGCGTTGTTGGCAAACTGTTCCATTTTTGGGAAGACCACATTGTTCTTCGATAATTCGTGTAGTTTCTCGTGGCAATCCTTGCCTACCAACTTTTGGATGAACGAGTGTTTCAGCACTGCAGACACATATTTATATCGCCATGCGCCTGAGGTGGTGTGACCATGTACTTGCAGTTCCATGAGTGCCTGTACCAGTGAGTAGATGGGTGTCTCTGCCAAAGGATAACCCATCGTCACGTTGATGGCATCGACCTTGCCGATACTGTGTAGTACGGGTTGGAGGATGTTTTCGTTGCATAGAATCACAGCAGACTCTCTCAGTGGCTTATCTTTCTTGAGATGGCTCTTGACCCATTCATCGATGTAGCGTGTCTGAGCATTCTCGGTAGGTGATTGGATAAAAGTGATTTCCTTAGGGCTCTTCATGTTGTTGAAGAAATCTTTCCCTGCGAACTCATTACCCAATACTCGAATATTTTCAAGGATGAACTGTCCTGCTTCGTACTTGGTTTGAATAGTTGAGAATTGAGAGTTGACAGTTGATAATTGTGGGCTGGTGGTGTACGCTGTATCGTAATCCCAATAAAACTTGGTGTCGCGGTGTTGCTTGATGTAGCAGAACAATTCCAGTTCGGTCTTGTTGAGCACATTGAAACCCACCATCACGTAAGTTTTTGCTGTCAGTCGTTCGTCGATGCGTTTCTTGAGTTCTTCATTTTTGCCTGTCAGTGCCTCAATTACTCTGCGTTTCAGCATGCCCTCATACACCATCGGTTCTTCTTCTGTAGTCAATAGTGCTTTCTGGTAAGTTTCGTATATCTCGTTTAGTCGATTCCATAACGTGATGAAATGGCTTTTCAAGGGCGTTGTCTTTTGCATGGACTGCCCGAAGAATTGTTCTATCGCCTTGCGTTGCTCTTCTTCCAAAAAGGAGAAGTCTGTCATCTCCTTCAAATCAGCTATGTTCAAGAACAATTTCGATGGCTCCACCAGATTGTTGTCAATGTCCTGAAAGTCACTCAGCATCGTCTCCATCAACGAATAGAGTTGGTCGAGCGTCTGGGTGGGTTGCATCTTTTCTTTGTACACCTCCGATAGTTTCACTATCAACTCAATGGAGTCGCCCACCGTTAGTTCCGACAATCCTGCAAACAGTTCGCTGATACTTGTGTATTCAGGTGTCCACATCGTTTTTCCCTCGCTGTTGCTCCACAGATATTCGTTGAAGAACAGCGATGCACGTTTGTTTGGAAAGATGATGCAGGTGTTCTGAAAGTTTCCTCCCAGTTTTTGATAGAGGTCATCTGCTACAAGTTTCAAGAAAGGTGTCATGGCGTGATAGGGTGTTATAAATGTTATACGGGCACGATGACTTGGTCGAGAATATACCATAGGTAGGCTTTTACATCGGTATAGCCTATCTCTGACAAGAGCCGTTTATATTCCTCGATTTGTCGTTTGTTTTCGGCAGGAGGAACAAGCGTGCCGTCAGCATTTCTCTTTACTGCACCTTGTGCTGTCTTGTAGTCAATGATGATTGCCTCCTTGCCCTTGACCACCACGCGGTCGGGACGTTTAGTCGTCATCATTTTATTTTCCAAGAAAAGAATGGCGCGTTCATTGAGCACTTGCCAATCTGCAGAGAACCATTCGGGATATTCGGCACTGACGCTTTCAATCATTGTAGATACGGCTTTCTGCGCCTCTTCTGCCTCAAGTAGAGTACCGAAACATCCTTTTGATTTCAACAGTTGAATGGTGTGTGGCACATCGTTGATGGTATGGATGTATTGAAAGATGCTGTGATAGAGGTTGCCCAAACTAATGAGGCGTATGCGCTCTGTATGTTGCTGTATGGTTGGATCGAGTGAATCTTCCGTGATGAAAAGGTCGGAGTCATAACTTTGACGGAACTCTGCTACCGATGGATGGGAGGCGAACGATACGGGTAGTGGATCGTATTCACATTCCATTACGTTCTTTTCTTTTTCTTCTTTCTTTGGTTGGGTCGGAACGATGGCACCCTGTTCGTATTGGGTAATTACTCCCTCAATGTCCTTCTGTGCCATATTCTCAGGGATGGCTCTAACAAGGAACGCTTGGGCGCTGTCTATTGGGGTACCCTCTTCTAATGCATCACCTATCTTGTTACCTGTCAAAATGATGAGATTATGCTTGGCACGTGTGAAGGCTACATACAATACGTTGATGTTATCGACTAATGTGCGTAGTTCTTCATCTCTTCTGTCATCTGCAAAGATGCTGTCATCCTTGGCACGGCTCACACTGATAGGGAGGAGTGGCATTTGATTATAGGGTTCGCTTTGGGGCATACACCACATCACCTCTGAGTCTTTCGGTTTGATAGACCAGGAGCATGACGGGATGATGACACTATGAAACTCCAAACCTTTGGATTTGTGCATGGTCATGATGCGCACCCCGTCAGAGGTGCCGTTGGGGATGGTCTTCTCACACAGTTTTTCATCCCACGCTTGCAAGAAAGTGTCAAGGTCGGTCAAATTCTCCTCACAGAACTGTTCCACGATGTCGTTAAAATAAAAAAGGTAGGCATCTTGATGGGGTAGTTGGTCGAGTTGGAAGAGTTGATAGATAGTTTCCACCTGTTCAGTGATGGGTAGGAAGCGCATCTCGGCACGAGTTTCTTCATTGAATGCTTCTGGAATGCTCTCTGCGTGATGAGTAAGTGTGGCAAGATGTAAGGCACTGTCAGGCTCAGCCAACACTCTCAAAGCACAGATGATGATGTTGATAGCAGGTGAAGCATCTAAACGAAAAGCATCGTCTGACACTACTTTCACGTTCACTACCTCGGGATGCTTCTCGAAATAATCGCTGATGAGAGGCACTTCTTTGTTGGTTCGTATCAAGATAGTAATATCGTTGGCATTCACACCGTTATCTATCAATTCTTTTACTGATAGTTGAATACGTTGCAAGGTGGCCTCATCGTAATTGTTGGGTGTTGTCTTTTCCCATTCTTCGGGTAGGTTGTCCTTGTCAAACTTGTGGTAATCGATATTCTCCACTCGAACAAATCCGTCCTCTTGTGTCCTCTTTGCCTGCTGTTCTACATCATTGTAAGCCAATGAGAGGGCAGGGCAATTCTCTTTCAAGATGTTGATGGCATTCTTGAACAACTCATTGTTGAATTCCACCACGCGTTTTGACGAACGGAAATTGTATGTGGCAGGGATTTTTCCTATATAATCTTTCAGATCTTGATCCTCTTCAATGCCATTTAGAATCTGCCAATCGGAGTTGCGAAAACGATAGATACTTTGTTTCACGTCCCCCACAATCAGACATCCACCATCCATAGCGAGACAATTTAGGATGAGAGGTTTGAAGTTACCCCATTGTAGGGTGGAAGTGTCCTGGAACTCATCTATCATGATGTGTTTGATGACCGTTCCTGTTTTCTCGTAGATGAAAGGAATATCCTGATTGTTAATCACATTGCGTAAGAAATTGGCTGTTTCCGACAACAGAAAACGATTACCCTCCTCGTTCAGTGCCTTGACCATGCGGCTCATCTCGTTCAAGAGCATCAATGAGTAGAGATGTTGGCTGATGGCATTGACCGTGTGCAGATGTTTCACATATTCATTATGCTTCTTGAATGCATCTTTCAGCATTGGCATCATTACGGCCTCCACCTTGGGTTGCAGAGTGTCGCGATTCTTCGATGTTTTCTTAAACCATTTATCAACGTTTGTCGCATATTCTTCAATGGTGTCAGAAAACGTGCCTCTACTTGCATTGGTAGGCTCTTTGATTTTGTTGTCGTAGTCACACACCTTTTCCATGAATGTCACAATGGTCTTGCTTCCATCTGTATCCGATATGCCAATATCTTGGTATGCCTTCATCATCTTGTCACCCATCTCTGTCACGGCTTTTTTCTTTTCTGCTAAATAGGTGGTGATGACGTTGCGGTATTTGAGGATGGTTCCGAAATCTGTGATTTTCCTTCTGATGTCCTCGCCATGAATAAGGTATTTTTCCTTGAAGATGTTTTTTCCAAACTCCTTCACGGTCTCTTCCACCTGCCACGAATGGTTTTCCCTGATTTTCTCCTCGATGAAGTCAATGATGGTACGGAATTCGTTTGAGCCTTCTTTCAGATTCTCGATGATTTGGTCAATGGCATCCGACAACACTTCCGTTTCATCCAGTTCCACTTTCAAGTTTGTAGATAGTTCCAGTTCGTTTGCCAAGTCACGCACTATGCCTTGAAAGAACGAATCAATGGTTTCGATGTGGAAACGGCTGTAATCATGCACGATGTTCTCTAAAGCCTCCCGTGTTCGCTTCTTCAGTGTATCTCGGTTAAATCCTTCCAATGCTGTTTTGTATTCGGGCTCTTGCCATTGTGGCAATGTTTTCATCGCTTCAATATTCTCCATGATGTTCTCCACGTATGCTTCTGCTCCTTTCATCCCATGACTGATGCCATACAGCGTGCTCAGAATGCGTTGCTTCATCTCGGCAGTGGCTTTATTTGTGAAAGTCACGGCAAGGATGTTCTGATAAGCCATCGGATTCACAGCCAACAGTGTAATATATTCCACTGCCAGTGTGAAGGTCTTGCCTGAGCCAGCTGAGGCTTTATAGATTCTGATAGGTTTTAGGTTTTTCATTGTTAGCAACTGATTACTTCTGTCATCTGTATGTCATGTGGCTCCGTGGGGATGGAGGGAAGGATTTGGAAAGGAAAGGCAATGCCGATGAGGGGACAATGAAGTTGTGGTAACAGGCGATCGTAAAACCCTTTCCCTCGTCCAAGTCGGTCACCTTGCTCTGTGAATGCCATCCCTGGAATGATGGCAAGGTCAATCTTAGAATAGTCTGTGGAGAGGGTTCCTTGCGACTCTTGAATGCCGAATGATGTGCCACTGCTCATGGTTTGTTCTCCCTCATATACATGAAGGGTAAGGTCATTGCCGACCACAGATGGAAGTAAGACTGTATAGCCTTGAGCATACAGCGTTTGAATGAGGTCGTGGGTATAGACCTCATCGGGAAGAGAGTGATACAGGAGGAGGGTGTGACAGTTCTCTTCTCTTGCAATGCGTTCAAGCAAAGAGTGCTTGATGCTTTGGCTGTATGACAGGAACTGGTC
Source organism: Bacteroidaceae bacterium (assembly GCA_045111535.1). Classification (GTDB taxonomy): domain Bacteria; phylum Bacteroidota; class Bacteroidia; order Bacteroidales; family Bacteroidaceae; genus Minthosoma. The sequence goes on along the minus strand of JBGUGM010000260.1, from coordinate 6,374 downwards.
GGTGGTATGCTGCTTTTTTCTTTCCCGAATTAGTTCCCTTAGTTCCTTTTTGGTCATGGAGGGTTGGTTTCGTTTGTTTAGTCTTGAACAGTTGTATGGCTTTTTCAAGCGTAAGGTCATTGCGGTTGAGATACTGCACATAGTCACTCATCTCTAAGATGTTGTATATGATACTGCCATAAATGGCTTGTTCAAAGAGATGCTGTGATTTGAGTATCATGTTGTTGCGACGTAAGATACTTTTGCCGTCGGCATAGCGAATGAATTGATCTACCAATCCCTGACGACGCAGGTATTTCTCCAAATCGGCAGCATTGTCGTAAACGGAGAGTTTGTCGCGGTTGTTGTCGGTGTATTCGAAACAGAACTGGGCTATGATACCTTGGGTGACACATTCCGTATAGTAGGGGGTAAGTGCCGTTGTGTCTTCTGCTACAAAATAGTCGGGCATAATACCACCACCTCCATAAACGATGCGTCCAATGCTGGTTTCATACTTTTCGCCTGTCTGATGGATGCTGTCCTGACTGAAGAACTCGCCTCGTTCATAGCGTGTGATGAGATCCATTTCATATTCTTTGGGTTGTCCTTTCACGTAAGGCTTTTGGATACAGCGTCCTGATGGGGTGTAATAACGTGCGATGGTCAAATGGATGAGGGAACCGTCGGCAAATTCTACGGGTTGCTGCACAAGCCCCTTTCCAAAGGAGCGACGTCCCACGATGACACCTCGGTCGTTGTCTTGTATGGCTCCAGAGAAGATTTCTGCAGCAGATGCAGTTGTTTCATCAATGAGCACGATAAGCGGCAAGTCTTGATAGGAGCCACGTCCATCACTGCGATATTCTTCGCGACGAGAACGTCTTCCTTGTGTATAAACAATTAGTCTGTTCTTGGGCAGAAACTCATTGACCATCTGAATGGCAGCAGAGAGATAACCACCTCCGTTTCCTCGCAAATCCACCACCAATCCCTTGAAGCCCTCCACTTCCAATTCAGCGAGGGAAGTGAGAAGTTCTGCATAAGTAGTCTCTCCGAAGTTCTTGATTTTTATATAGCCAAGTTCTTTGTTAATCATGTAGGTGGCATCCACACTTTTCAGTGGAATGTCTCCACGCACAACGGTAAAGGAGAGAGGTTTCTTCTGTCCATGACGCAGGATGCCAATCTTCACCTTGGTGCCTTTCTCTCCCTTCAGACGATGGAGTGTCTCCTCATTGGTCACCACCTTACCCACATAAGGCTCATCATCCACAGCAATAATCTTGTCACCTGCCAAGATGCCCACTTTCTCAGAGGGTCCTCCTTTGATGATGCCCGTCACTCTTACCGTGTCTTCACGGATGACAAACTGAATACCCACACCGCTAAACGAGCCCTTCAAATCGTCATTGGCGGTCTTGGCATCTTTGGCTGAGATATAGGTGGAGTGGGGGTCCAACTCCTCCAGAATCTTAGGCATGGATTGTTCCACGATGCTGGCAATGTCCACTGTATCTACGTATTGGTCATCGATGATGTGAAGCAAGTCGTTCAACTTGTTTGACGAGGTGTTGATGATGTTCAGTCGGTTGCCAGCAAAGCGATTGGCGAAGAAGGTGCCAATCACGATACCAACTACGACACTGACAGCGATGATGACGGGAACCCAGCGGTTACTCCTATTGACATTATTACTCATGGTTTTCTGATTCGTCTGGATTGATGTATTCTACTTTAATGTTTGCACGTTGCAGGAGTTTGATGCCATCCTCTAAACGATAGTGTTCCGAATAAACTACACGTTTGATGCCTGCCTGAATGATAAGTTTGGCACATTCGATGCAGGGAGATGCGGTGACATATAGGGTGGAGCCATCGCTGGAGATATGGCTTCGTGCCAGTTTCGTGATGGCATTGGCTTCAGCATGGAGCACGTATGGCTTGGTCACATTGTTCTCATCCTCGCAGATGTTTTCAAATCCCGAGGGCGTGCCATTATAACCATCAGAGATAATGGCTTTGTTCTTCACGACCAATGCACCCACTTGACGGCGTGTGCAGTAGGAGTTCTCTGCCCAGATGCGTGCCATACGGATGTATCGGCAGTCGAGATTGTATTGTTTCTTTTCTTGTTCGTCCATTGTTTTAATATCTTATAGTTCCGAATCGGATGGTGTTTTGATTGTTATCGTTGAGATTCATGAAATCGGCTCCACTGATATAGGTGGTCACATTCGAGAGAATGTTGATGAGTTGCTTGTCGAAGAGGGAATCGGTGTTGGGCTTCTGTTGCAGATTAAGTGTGATGGTCTGATGTTTGCCATCGGCTTTCCATGTACCAGAGAATGTGACACCCGAGGAGAGTTTCCCTTGGAACGTGTTCGAAGAGAACGTGATGAAATAACTGTTGGTACCAGTTTCCTTGTAGAAGTTCTTGGTATCTTCTGACGAGGTGGTGCCGTTGATGACAATGCCGTTCATGTACCACGTTCTGCCCACGAAGATTTCGTCAATGTCGTCTTCTTTATTGCATGCAGTAAGCGCAAGCAATGTGGTGACCATGTATAATATCAGTTGTAATTTTCTCATGTCTTATCTCATTTAATACCATTGCGATGGAGCAAGGCATCAATGGTGGGTGCCTGTCCTCGAAAACGTTTGTAGAGAGTCATCGGATGTTCTGTGCCACCCTTTGATAGAATATTATCTCGGAAACTCTGAGCAGTCTTTGTGTCGAATATACCGCGTTCTTTGAAAAGTGAAAAGGCATCAGCATCAAGCACTTCTGCCCATTTATAACTGTAATAACCTGCGGAGTAACCTCCTGCCATGATGTGTGAGAACTGGGTAGTCATGCAGGTACCTTCCACTTCTGGAAGCACTTGGGCACGATGCCATGCCTCACGTTCGAAGGTGAAGAGGTCAGCGTTGAACTCGTCTTTCAATGTGTAGAATGCCATGTCAAGCAGTCCGAAACTGACTTGGCGCATACAAGCATAAGCCACATTGAAGTTGCGACTGGCGATGATGCGGTCAATGAGTTCTTGTGGAATGGCTTCACCTGTCTCGTAATGAGTGGCGAAGGTGTTGAGGAAATCAGGCTCTATGCTGTAATTCTCCATGAACTGTGAAGGCAGTTCCACGAAGTCCCAATAGACGTTAGTGCCAGAAATGGAGCGATACGTGGTGTTGGCAAAGATGCCGTGCAGCGCATGTCCGAACTCGTGCAAGAAAGTCTCCACCTCACTCAAGGTAAGTAGGGCGGGCTTGTTGTCAGTAGCCTTGGAGAGATTCATGACGATGGACACCTGTGGACGTGAGTTGGTGCCGTCAGGTTCTGTCCATTGTTCCTTGAATGAGGTCATCCATGCACCCGACTTCTTTGAGGCACGAGGGTGAAAATCGCAGTAGAGTAGGGCAAGGTAAGTACCGTTTTTGTCCTTGACGTCAAACACTTCCACCTCGGGATGATACACAGGTGCTTCTGTGTTGGGCGTGAAAGTGATGCCATAGAGTCGTGTGGCAAGTCCAAACACGCCTTTCTTCACGTTTGAGAGTTCAAAGTAGGGACGGAGCATCTCGCTGTTGATGTTGAAGCGTTGCTCTTTCAGTTTGTTGGCATAGTAAGAAAAGTCCCACGGTTGGAGGTCTGCATAGAGTTGACGCACCGCTTCTATCTCTACCTTTGCTGTGGGCAGATATGCCTCGATGAGTTGATCCAGCAACTGATACACGTTCTCTTTTTTCTCTGCCATACGTCGTGTCAGGGCATAGTCAGCGTAGGTGTCATAACCCAGCAATTGTGCCATTTCTCGGTGCAGATTGACAATCTTTCCCACGATGGCAACATTGTTGTTCTCGTTGGCATGCGTGCAGAGGGTGTTGTATGCCCTGTACATCTTTTCCCTCAGTTCGCAACGTGCAGAATAGGTGAGGAAGGGGATATAGGAAGGTGCTTGTAGGGTGAACACATAGCCATCCATATCCCGTTCCTTGGCTGTTTGCAGGGCAAGGTCAATGGCACTATCTGGCAGTCCTTCAAGATCAGCATCGTCTGTGAGATGCAGGATGAAGTCGTTGGTGTCCTTCAACTTGTTTTGCGAGAATTGGAGAGAGAGCACACCCAATTCTGCTGAGATGCGTCGAAGTTGTTCTTTTTGCTCGTCAGACAATAAGGCACCATGACGCACGAAACCCTCGTAGGTGTTCGTGAGGAGCATCTTCTGCTCAGGGTTAAGACGTGCAAACTGGTCAGATGCATGGTCATCATACACAGCCTTGACTCTTTTGAACAGCCCCTCGTTCAGCATGATGTTGTTGGAGTGCTCGGAGAGGATAGGCGACATCTTCTGTGCCAGTTCATCCAGGAAATCTGTTGTCTCGGCACTGAGCAGATTGAAGAAGACTGTCGTGACCTTGTCCAGCAACTGACCGCTGCGTTCCATTGCCTCAATAGTGTTCTCGAAGGTGGGTACGTCAGGATTGTTGACGATACGGTCAATCTCCTGATCCTCCTCTTCGATGCCTTTCAGCATGGCTGGCTCGTAGTCCTCTTCCTTAATCTTGTCGAAGGGTATGTATTGATATGTCGTGTAAAATGGATTCATGTCTCTAAACTTTAACCTTTGTGACTTCTTGGAGGTTATTGATGGTGAAACTGCCTCGTTGCATGGTGATGAGCCCCTGTTCTTCCATCTCGTTAAGGGCGATGGATACGTTGAGTCGGGTCTCATGGATGATGTTGGCGAGGTCTGTCATCTTGATTTGTACATCTTTCTTGCCTTTGGGCACGATGGAGTGGGAGAGGACGAACTTGATGATTTTATGCCTCACTGAGTCGTCTGGGAAGTTGCACAATAGCCGAAGCGTCTGCTGGTATTTGTTGCAGGCGATGTTCATGAGGTTAATCTTGACGATGTTGTTCGTCATGAGTTGGCTGAGCACCACGCGCTTGTCAATCGCCAAGGTGGAGCCATCAGTGACGAAGGTATATGTGCGTGAATAGGTCTGATACATACCGAAGAGGTTGTATGGCTCTATCACTTTGAGGTCGGGCAGGTGTTCCGTGAGCGTGAACTGGAGGTCGGCATTGCGATGTTCTGCCATCACCCCACCACTGATGATGTAGATGAGTTTTCGGCAACTCTCTCCTTGCATCACGATTTCGTCACCTCGATGGTAATTGACAAAGTCGAGCCTGACGTGAGCCATCACGTCAGATATTTCCTGCGTCGTCATCCCTTGAAAAAGAGGAAGTTGCAGTAATCGCTCAAACATTGTCAATTCTTCCATTACTCTTCACTTTTCATTTTTCACTTTTCAACTATCAACTTCTCCATGCCCTCCGTCATCCATTCCTTCATCTCACCCTTGTTGTCTGAATAGATGAAGAATGCCATCAGTTCGGGATGTTTGGCAAGTACCTTCTTTGCCTCATCCATGCCGAGCACCATAAAAGCGGTGGCGTAGGCATCTGCTGTGGCACAATCTTGTGATATGACAGTAGAGGAAAGAATGCTGTGTTGTACGGGATAACCCGTGTGGGGGTCAATGGTGTGGGCATACTTCTTGCCATCCTTCTCGTAGTAGTTGCGATAGTTGCCTGAAGTCGCCATTGCCAGTTGTGTGATTTGAATCACCTGCTCGATATCATTGCTGATGCTGGCAGGGTCATCATTGGGCTTGTTGATGCCTACGTGCCAGAGTTCGCCTCGTGGATTGAAGCCTCGTACACGTACCTCACCGCCAATCTCCACCATATAGTTGCTGATGCCTTGACTCTCTAGATACTTGCCCACAGCATCCACACCATATCCTTTGGCGATGGCACTGCAATCAAGCATCGTCTCGGGGTGCTCTTTCTGCACTTTCCCGTCAACGAGTTTTACTTTCTGATAACCCACGTAAGGCAATAGGCTATCCACTTTCTCCTGACTCACATTGTCCATGTTCTTGAAGCCAAAGCCCCAGAGGTTGACCAGTGGTGCCACTGTGATGTCGAAAGCACCGTTCGTTTCTTTCGACACTTCCTGAGCCAGTGTAAACACTTCCACAAACATCGGGTTGGTGTCTGTACTCGTGTTGTTATTGATGGCTGTGATGACTGACTCTTTGTTGAAGGGGGAAAGTGATGCGTCCACTTCTTTCAGCGCATTGTCGATGCCTTCTTGCAGAGGCTTCTCCGACTGGTAGGTGAGGTGATAGAATGTGCCGAACACACTCCCTTCACTTCGTTGTATCTCCTGCTCCACCCATGGCTCCCCTTGCTGAGTAGCTGTATCGTTCTTGCCCTTGTCGCGGGTCATGATGATATAGACCGTACCCACAATCAGCAGGAGGAGTAATGGCCATCCCCACCACTTGATTTTATGGGGTGCGTATGGGTCAAATGC
>JBGUGM010000259.1:0-1560 GCA_045111535.1 Bacteroidaceae bacterium | reverse complement strand
CGACGGCACATTGACAACAAGGGACTCAATGATGTCGATAATCATATATCAGCGTGGTAGGTTGGGATTGGCTCTTGCCTTGCTTCGCATCTTGCCCTGGCTAATATTGATGTTCATGGGCAGATACTCCAATCAACGCACTAAGGAGCGACTTCTGCACCATTGCTTCGGACAGATGACGGAGGGAGAGTTCAATGCTTTCTGCCAAAGGTTTGCAGATAGCCACAGGCATATTCTGAGGAAAGACCTCTACGACAAGCTGATGGAGGCAAAGAAGAACGGTGACGAGGTGGTGGTGGTAACGGCAAGTCCTGAGAATTGGGTTAGCCGACTCGTTCCTGAGTTCAAGGTATTAGGCACAAGGATGGAGTTCAATCCACGTTTCACGGGAAGATTCCTCACACCAAATTGCTACGGTCAGGAGAAAGTAAACAGGATACTTCAGGCATACCCAGAATTGAAAACGGACAGGAACATCTATCACATCACCGCATACGGTGACTCAAGAGGAGATAAGGAGATGCTGGCTTTTGCAGATGAGCCACACTATATAAAATAAGCAGGAAATGAAGAAAAGTGAGCATTCGCGGATAGGAGGAATTGGCAAAATTTGGCCAATCTTCGGCATACGCAAGGACGAGCGATGGCTGGCAATGGTGTCAGTCCTGATATTCTCGTTCCTCAACTTCATGACCGTGAATATGTATTGGGGGAAGTTCAGTGCTATTTCCGACAACTACCACCGCCTGTTCGTGCGATGGTTCAGGATTTCAGGCTTCGACCCACTGACCTATGAGGTGATATCCTATTGGGATACGGCATACAACGTGTATCGGCATCCATTGTTGGCATTCTTCATGTGGCCATTTGCTCAGTTGAATCAGTTGCTGATGACGCTCACGGGCAAGAACTTCGCCACGGTCATCACCGCTGTTATAGTGGTGTTCTGTGCAGTATATTCTGCCATATTCCTATTCAGGATATTCAAGGACATAATAATGGTGAAGGTGCGTGAAGCCTATCTTCTCACGGCACTCACATTCAGCATGGCATTCATCATGCTCTCGGCAATGGTGCCCGACCACTTCATCATGTCGATGTTCGCCCTCACCCTGACGTTGTATCTCTCAGGCAAGAAACTGCGGAACGGTTCGGCTCTCAATATGTGGCAGACCATAGCATTGTTCATCCTCACGGCAGGCATATCTCTCAACAATGGATTGAAGATATTCCTTGCAGCACTTGTCACTCGTAGGAAGCGATTCTTCGAGTGGCGTTTCCTGCTTCTTGCCGTCATATTGCCCTGCGCCATGATATGGGGTTTTGCCCGTTGGGAATACCGCACATACGTCTGGCCGAAGGAAATGGCACGCAACGAGGTTAAGGCGAAGAAGAACCGTGAATATACGGAGAAGATACGTCAGCAGGTGCGTGACTCCATCGGCTCACAGGACTCGGCTGCCGTTGAGGCTTTGACAAAGAAAATAAAAGACCAGAAGGCGAAGGAGAAATACCGTCGTGACCATCAGAAGATATGGAACAAGAACACGGGCAAGCCGA